>NZ_JAMYEB010000016.1:0-56749 GCF_033790785.1 Psychrobacter sp. PP-21
TCTTTAGTTATGCTTTTAAATAGTCTCAATCACTGTCGTCCAGTCATCGATATATAGGGTATTTCTTTTGCCATCTAGCCAATCCGTCTCCGGTTAAGCTATCTAGCGAGCCGACTATCTTATCATATTGATTTGATTTGTCAAGACTTTTTATAATTTGTTTCACCAGGTTAACTGCGTTATTAATATGTAATCTACATATTAGTCACCGCTAGTCCGTCCGATGAGGGCGTATTATAGACGCTTTATTTATTTAGTCAAGAAGTATTTTCTATTTAATTCAAACAATCTACATCGTTCAAATCAGTAAACCACTTCCCTTTCGACTGGGTGGCATTATACGCACATCTATTGAGAACGCAAGGGAAGTCTATAAATAATCTTTGTTGCTTTCTATAAGCAGGATTTTACCCACCTAACTTGTTTCTATGGCTATAGAGCTCACTAAGTAAGCTTTTATATCTACAGACTAGGCCTTTTCATCGCAATAAATTTTCTAATCCATTATATAGAGCGCATAAAAAAGGCACTTACCTGACGGTAAGTGCCTTTTGATATATACATTAGAAATACTGTTAGCCTTTTACTTTTGTATTAATCGTAGTAACGATGCCTGATAGCGCATATATGATACCAATAGCTAAGATACCAACTGGAATATCATAAAGTACGATACTCATAACAAGTACACCAATGATAAGAACAACAAAAGGCACTTTCTTTTTATCAAATTCCTTGAAGCTATAATATTTGACATTACTGACCATGAGCAAACCGCAAGTCACTACCCATGCTGCAAACAAGAACATGACAGCGGTATCATATTGCCCAATCCACTCGTTATGATCGACTGCCACCATAACAGCAGAGGTTACTAAGATAGCTGCAAGTGGACTTGCCAATCCGACAAAATATTTTTTGTCCACAGCACCAATCTGCACATTGAATCGCGCCAAACGAAAGGCACCGCAAGCGGTAAACACAAAAGCACAGCCGAGACCAATGCGTCCCAATGGCTGTAGTGCAAAACTATAGATCAAAATAGCAGGTGCCACACCAAACGCTAGCATATCGGCTAATGAGTCATATTGTTCACCAAATGGGCTTTGCGCATTGAGCATACGAGCAACGCGACCATCTGCCCCGTCTAAAATAGCAGATAAGAAGATCGCTAAAGAAGCCTTGTAAAACTCACCTTGCGTACTTGCCAAAATTGAATAAAAGCCTGATAGCAACGATAAAGTCGTAATCAAGTTGGGCGCTAAATAGACACCGCGACTGACGACCCGCTTACCTTCAGCCACTTCAGCTTCAACGACTTCAAAGGTCAAGCCATCATAGTTATCGTTGTTTGCTAAGCGTATATTAAAATCATGCTCATCAACAAACGGTGGCTGAGTGGCTGCATTATCTTGTAATAAACCATCATTCACTGTCTCATTATGGGATTGGCCAGTAGGTGGTTGCACATTTGTCATCTTAGTATCCTTATTGGCCGCTACTGCTATTCACTGACACCGTTATTTGCTGACGCTTTTATTCGCCAACGAGCCAGCGCACATTGGTCGCGCTATCAGGTGTCAAGTCTGGCGCGTCCTCTACTTTTAGTACTGGCTGCAAGAAACGTAATATCTCACGTGCATGGTTATCAAACTGCCATGGAGGATTGATAACCAGCAGACCGGTACCGTTCAGACCAACCGCAACATCATTAGGATAAATGTTTAGCTCACAAACCAGCTGACGTCTCATTTCAGTACGTTTGAGCTTTTTATAAAAAAGCTCTACGGCTTCGATGTTCTTAATTGGGAACCAAAGCGCATAAGTGCCTTGTGGCCATTTGTTATAAGCCGCAACCAATAAATCGATGAGGCGCGTAAAATCTTTGTGCTCCTGCTCATAAGGCGGATCAAGGAAAATCAAACCGCGCTTTTCTTTTGGTGGAATAACAGCGGTGATACCTTCAAAAGCATCACGATGCTGGATACCAATTGGCAGCTTATGTAGCTGATAGTTCAACGCATCGTATTCAGTAGCTTTGGCTTCAAAAGCCTCAGCACGCACGCCAGCATCAGGCTTTTTAGCCGCGCTTTTTTCGACGTGATGAGCTACCCACCATGGCGAACCAGGGTAGACTTTATTATCATATGTGAATTTGGCTTGTTTAATGCCTTCCATATAATCTTTGACAGCAGCTGGTGCTTTTTCAGTATCTGCTTTCAAAAAAGCTTGAATACCGCCTTTGGCCTCACCTGTCTTACGCGATTCTTCACTGCTCAGTGAATACAGTCCACGGCCGCCATAAGCGTCAAGCACATAAAACGGTTTGTTTTTCTGCCCCAGTTGGTTAAGCAGTTGTACCAATAAAATGTGTTTAACCACATCAGCAAAGTTACCAGCGTGGTAGGCGTGTTTATAGTTCATAATCTCAAAAGTTTAAATAAGAAAAATTGCATCTATGGTAGCATAGGCAGAGTAAAAGATAATGTGGTTTTAGTAAGCACTTTCAATAAAAACGCATTGAATGCCGGTATATTGACAGCTGATTGATAATAATGAGATGAAATGACACAGATTATTAGCAACTTGAGCACGATAGCGCTGGTCGTTGATCATCCAATAGGTCAAGACAATCCACCATTACTGCTGCCAGACACTCATAATGATAGCCAAGAAATTCCTACTCAGCACGTATTGCAAATGTCTGACTTTGCGGTGGACTGGGAACAAAAGCTAACGGACCAAAAACTTGATACCTTTGTCGCTGATGGCTGGCTGATCATTGATGAGGTTTTTGATAGTACCGCATTGCTCGCGCTACAAGCAGAAAGCGGTTTTATTGACTATCGTGATGCAGAGCTGACCGCTGGCGTTCGCATCAGTGATATTCGCGGTGATAGAATACGCTGGATTACCGAAAACTTCTTTGCAGGCTATTACTATCTACAAAGCATCAATGCGCTGGCTTCATTATTTAATCGTAGCTTGTTCGCGGGTATTCGCCATAGTGAAGCGCATTATGCGTGCTATCCGACTGGCTTCGGTTATCAATGGCATAGTGACAATCCTGCTGGACGCGATGAACGAGTGATCTCGGCAGTGTTTTATCTTAATGATGATTGGGAAACCACCGATGGTGGCGCCCTAGAAGTCGTGGATAAATATGGTGTTCACCATGAAGTAATGCCAGTTGCCAATAGACTCATTATCTTTGACAGTGATTTACGTCATCAAGTACAAACTGCCTATCGCCAACGCTACTCTATTGCCACTTGGATGCGCCGTGATGGTCTTGTCCCGTTTGTCGAAGTAGAAGTTTAACACCTCCCCTTCTTTACTCATTTATATTTAATATTTTACTTATTATACAAAAGGCTTATTCATGTCTGACTCTCACAACCAAACAAGCACGTCTCAACACACGACTCACCAGCAAGCAACCTTAGATTTGAGTATTGCGCTGTTAGAGCGCCCTTCAGTGACACCAGACGATGATGGTTGCCAAGATATATTGTCAGAGCGTTTGGAGCAAGCAGGCTTTGATTGCGAGTTTATGTACTACGGTGATAGACAAGCAAAGGGCGAGCATGCTGAAGTCAAAAATTTGTGGGCGCGCCGTGGCACGACGGATCCCGTCATTTGTTTTGCTGGTCATACAGATGTGGTACCAACGGGTGATGAGAAAAACTGGACATACCCTCCGTTTACCCCAACTATCGCTGATGGATATCTATGGGCACGCGGTGCCGCTGATATGAAGACCGGCATTGCTGCCTTTACTATCGCAGCTGAACGCTTCGTCGCCAATCATCCTGAGCACAATGGTTCAATTGCTTTTTTAATCACCTCAGATGAAGAAGGGCCGTCAATCAATGGCACGGTCAAAGTTATCGAAACCTTAGAGGCGCGTCAAGAAAAAATTACCTACTGTCTCGTTGGTGAGCCATCAAGTACCGATACGTTAGGCGATATCATCAAGAACGGTCGTCGTGGTTCATTGGGTGCAGAGCTTACGGTCACAGGTAAGCAAGGTCACGTTGCCTATCCACATCTGGCATCTAATCCGATTCATGCGGCGATGTCTGCCCTTGCTGAACTGACGTCGACTGCATGGGACAATGGCAATGACTACTTCCCAGCCACGTCATTGCAAATATCAAACATCAACAGCGGCACAGGTGCAACCAATGTCATTCCTGAAACGCTAAATGTTGTCTTTAACTTCCGTTTTTCAACTGAAACGACTGAAGATGAACTAAAGGCAAAAACGCATGCTATTTTTGACAAATATTTTGCTGATAGCAAGGCAAACTACGATATTCATTGGAAATTATCTGGCCAACCGTTTTTGACTCCTGAAGGAAAACTGGTCTCAGCTTGCCAAAACGCCATCAAAAAAGTCACCAATGTCGATACCACGTTATCAACCTCTGGCGGTACGTCTGATGGACGTTTCATCGCGCCAACAGGGGCACAAGTCGTCGAGCTTGGTGTCCGTAATGCGACGATTCATCAAGTAGATGAAAAAGTAGAAGTTGGTGATTTGGGTAAACTGGCGCAGATTTATGAAGGGATATTGGAAAATCTATTGTTAGATTAATTACTGAGATTCAAAGTAAAAAAGCGCCACATCGTATGCGAATGTGGCGCTTTTTTGTGTCCTTATATACTAGCTTGCTTTTATAAAGGATATAACAGCTCTACTCAATACCAATATACACATCGACTTGACCGTACTCTAGATTACCACCGATATAATGCTCAAAGTCGACATTGAATGTACGAGTATGCTCACAGTCTGCCGTATTAAAATACTCCCAAGTATTCTCCCAAGCATTCATGACAGTGTTGGGCATGTGCCCTTCTTCGGAAAATACCAAGTATTTTCCTGCAGGTATATTTACTTCTACCCCATCACTCATGTTAGCCGCAATTTTACTGTCTAAGCTTTCTGATTGGTCCTCTTGCTCGGTAGCCGTTTTCCAGCTGGCAACAACATCAAACGCCCCTGCTAGATCATCGCTTTCGTAGTTGTGATAGATACCATAGATATCTTCACCTTCAGGCAATTCACCCGCATAATTTTGGTAGAACTTTTGCCATAATCTGCCCAGTTTGGCAGTGTCATGGCTAATCTCAGCGTTATTGGTGGTACGCACGCTGATACCGCTACACGCTATCGCTTCTGGTAGCTCTTTAATTTGTGATGTCATGATGCGGCCCTTTATATCTGTTGGTTTAATTTCTTATTTGTAGTTATGCTTACAGACCGAATCGATTAGTCTGCTTCATCGATCCAGTTCATTTGAATGGCTTCTAAGATGCCTTCATTTGAGCGTTGTGGATCATCATCGAAGCCTTCAAGCTCAGTCACCCAGCGGTGCAAATCGGTAAAGCGTATGTACTGCGGATCAGTCTCAGGAAACTTTTCATATAGCTCAATTGCGATATCTAAGCTGTCTGTCCATTTTAATTTTTGCGGGATCATAACGGTACCTTATTCTTTGAGAGTTTTGAAATAATTATTTTAAACACAGTACAGTCGCCTTGATATCGACGACTTGATGGGCTCTATCCTACCAAAATTTATCAAATGATTATAGCCAAGTTGCTTTGCGACACTGTTTTCGGTGCGGTTTCTTAGTACTGTTTTTGGTGTCATTTATGCTGACTTGGCTGATTTGACAGCGACTTGGTGCTCGTTCCATGTGTTAATGGTATCCGTCAATTGCTCACCTGTCATATCTAGCACCTCTGGTGTACGCATGCCGGTATCATCGGTGAATACAAATTTAGTCATACCAACGCCCATCAACTGGTTTTTTACAAAAAAGCGATGCTCAAAATAGACGTACTTATGATCCCAGCCTGCAACTGTACTGCTCAGCGTCATCTTATCTAAAAATTTAATTTGTTTGAGATAAATCATCTCTTGCATAGCAATGACCCAGTTTAAAGGTTTGATGCCTTTTTGATGACAGCATGCCTTTACCCAACATGTCACGTTTAGTTCAATAAATGACAAATAACGATAATTGGGCAGATGATCACGGAAACCCATATCATGGGGCAATACGCGATAATGACGGACGGTCGGCGCGGTCAATGTCTCTAAGCTAATTGTCTCGCTCGTCGGTTGATGCTTGAGCTGTTGTTTGAGCAGACTGACCATAATAAAAAAACGCAGTAACATATTCATAAATCTTTCTCTTATTTCATTGTATTTATAATTGCTGATGAAAGTAGACATTGACACCAGCTTATAACCCCGCCATAAACGCAGGCCACTTTAACGCAAAAAAAGCCACCTGAGTGACTTTCTTTGTTTGGCTTATAGGTAAATGCTTATGATCAAACACATGCCTTAGCGATTAGTGACCACCACCATTGATACTACGTACCATCTCTTCTACCATTTTCTTGGCATCACCAAAGATCATCATGGTTTTATCCATGTAGAACAAGCTGTTGTCTAGACCAGCATAACCCGTACTCATTGAGCGTTTGATAACCATAACTGTTTGAGCTTTGCTGGCTTCTAAAATAGGCATACCAAAAATAGGCGACGTCGGATCATCTTTTGCAGATGGGTTTACAACATCGTTTGCACCGATAACTAGAACCACATCGGTACTCGCGAAGTCTGAGTTGATCTCATCCATCTCTAGAATATCATCATAAGGCACGTCAGCTTCTGCCAATAGTACGTTCATATGACCTGGCATACGACCAGCGACAGGATGAATCGCAAAACGAACATTGACGCCTTCTTCTTTAAGTAGCTCGTATAGCTCTTTTACTGCATTCTGTGCACGGCCCTGTGCCATACCATAACCCGGTACGATAACCACGTTGCTGGCATTAGACATAAGAAACCCTGCGTCTTCTGCTGATCCTGCTTTGTAGTTCTTGGGTGCACCATCATCACCGCCTGCTGCAACAGCGCCTGTACCCATACCACCGAACAACACATTGAGCAGTGAGCGGTTCATAGCTTTACACATGATGTAAGACAAAATCGCACCTGATGAGCCGACTAGCGAACCTGCGATGATCAGCATTGAGTTGCCAAGGGTAAAACCAATACCCGCTGCCGCCCAACCAGAAAACGAGTTCAATAGTGATACCACCACTGGCATATCACCGCCACCGATTGGCGCAATCCACATCCAACCAAAGATAACCGCAATCACTGCCATTGTATAAAACGCTGGTAATGAGTCTGTGACGAAATATAAGCCACCAAAACCAATCATAGCAATAAACAATAGCGCTTGAACGGGTTTTACCCAGCCGCCGACCAGTGTCTTAGCCCAGCTTTTTGCTGCCAGTTTACCAAAGGCAAAAACAGATGCTGAGAATGTGATCGCACCAATAAAGCAACCGATAAATAGCTCAACACGGGCCACCGCGCCATGCTGCTGCTCAGTATGTAATACTGTGGCGAGGGCAATCGCTACCGCTGCCAAACCGACGAATGAATGCATCAACGCAACGGTTTCTGGCATCTGTGTCATCGCGACTGTTTTCGCTTTCCACATACCAACGAGCGCACCTAAAATCATTGCTCCGATAATGAGCCAAAGCACAGGACCTTCTGCTAAAAAGAACGTCGTCACAACAGCGATAGCCATCGCTGCCATACCGAAACGATTACCACGGATAGCGGTTTTTGGGCTAGATAGACCACGTAGCGTTAATACAAAGAGAATGGCACCAACTAGGTAGAACCAATCAGCATTTGCCGCAATCATTGTTGAAAAATCATTCATGCGTCACCTCCAACATCAGTGGTTGCTACTGGTGCTTTTTTTACTTTGGGTTTAAACATTGCAAGCATACGCTCGGTCACGGCAAAGCCACCAAAAATATTAATACTGGCCAAAAATACAGCAAAGGCACCAAGCAAACTGGTTGGTGTGAACATCGAGCCGTCAATATGAACGGTCTGCAGCATCGCACCTACGATGACAATACTTGATAATGCATTGGTTACCGCCATCAAGGGCGTATGCAATGCAGGGGTAACGCCCCAAACGACGTAATATCCGACAAAAATAGCGAGTACAAATACGGTGAAAATCGCTACAAATGGTGTGCTACTCATGGCCGCACCAGCTGGCGCTGCAGCTAAAATAGTGGCAATCATCTTATCCTCCTAAAAATTTATTCATTACTGGCAAATGTATAGTGACAAAACATATCGTGATAGGCAGTCGAACCTAGCGCTTGGCTAGTCGTACCTGACTGTCATGTGTCACTGCCAGTGCGCCCTGAATTTCGTCTTCCATGTCTAAGTTGAGCGACAGATCGTTTGCTGGCGCGTCATCGCTAGCAGGCTTGATCAACGTCGTGATAAAGTTGACAAGGTTATTGGCATATAGATCTGATGACTGCGCTGCAAGCATCGATGGGATGTTGGCAGCACCAACAATACGTACGCCGTTATCTGTGGTGACGGTCTCGTTAGGTAGACTGCCTTCGACGTTACCACCGGTACCAGCAGCCATATCGATCAGGACTGAGCCTGCCTTCATTTTGGCAAGCGTTGTCCCGTGCACTAAACGCGGTGCTTGACGACCAGGAATCTGCGCGGTTGTGATGACGATGTCAGCATTGCTGAGTGCTTTATCAACGACAGCGGCTTGATCTTTGATGTATTGCTCTGATGGTGTCCACGCATAACCGCCTGTTGCTTTGGCTTTTTGCGCTTCGTCTTCACTCATTGGTACATCAAGCCATTTACCACCTAATGATTCGACCTGTTCTTTTGCCGCAGGACGCAAGTCACTGGCTTCTACGACGGCACCTAAACGTTTTGCGGTGGCGATCGCCTGTAGACCTGCAACACCAACGCCTAAGATAACCACTTTGGCTGGCTTGACCGTACCCGCTGAGGTCATAAACATTGGAAATGGACGAGAGTATTCATTGGCTGCCAGTAGCACCGCTTTGTAGCCGGCGAGGTTGGCCTGTGATGACAAGACGTCCATGTTTTGGGCACGTGAAAGCGTACGTGGCAACAATTCCATAGCAAAAGCGGTTGTGCCTTTGGATGCATAGGTATCAAGCTGAGTATTGCGATAAGGGTCCAACATGCCAATGACGATCTGACCCGATGATAGGCTTTGGGTAGCCTCCGTAGTCAAGTCATTGACGGTGGTAATAATTTGAGACTGGGTAATGACCTCGGTGCTGCTATTGGCAATATCGGCACCAGCAGCCTGATACATGTCGTCAGCATAGTATGCTGCTTGACCGGCACCTGACTGTATGACGACCTCAAACCCAAGTTTACGCAATTTTTTGACCGCGTCTGGGGTTAGTGCGACACGGCTTTCGCTCGCGATATCTGCACTGATTACACCGATTTTCATATCGTCTCCTTACTTATATATAATGACTTACCCTTAATACCCTCAACGCATTTTCAAAAAGCACAGGGGACAAAAAACCCTTATTCCATGACTTATTTACTATCAAGAATAAAGACTATCAATTTAATAAATGATGGATTGTTTACCATCATGTCTTTTTATTATAGAGACAACACCCAACAATTTTCATTGTCTAATGATGACCCACAAGTAAAATAAAAATTTTGGGATTTATACCATTGGCATACTTTTTGTTGTTATATTGAACGTATCATCTTTTTCAGAATTCTTTAGACCTTGTACTATATGGCTTGCCATTGCTAGTGAGCCGACTTTTCATATACCCACAACCTGACGTATAACATCAAGAAAACATAAAAAACCAAGGCTAAGTCAAGTTAAACTCCCATGTATCGTATAATAAGAACGCTTGACACCCAGAGCGGTTGGTCATCGACTCACTATAATAAGGAATAATCATGTATTTTTTACTCTCCCCTGCCAAGTCTTTGAATGAGACAGACGATGTACCTGTGAATCTCGGTAACTACTATGGTCAGCCAGAGCTTATCGAGCATTCCCAGTCATTAATGAAAATACTAAAGTCAAAAGAGCCCGTCGATTTACAAGAATTGATGAGTATCTCTGATGATCTTGCACAACTGAACGCGGCGCGTAATCAGCAATGGAGCTGGAGCAAGGATAAGCCGTTTACTGATAACAGCACTGACGACGCTAACAATGCAGCCAAGCCTGCAGGGTATTTATTCGACGGTGATGTCTATACTGGTCTTGATATGTATCATATGGATAAAGATACCGCCATCTATGTCAATGAGCATCTGGGGATTTTGTCTGGGTTATACGGTGTGTTAAAACCATTGGATCTTATCCAGCCTTATCGCTTGGAGATGGGTACCAAGCTTAAAAATGAACGCGGTGATAACCTATATGAGTTTTGGGGCGAGGAAGTGACTGACGTTATCAATGCTCGTATGGCAGATAACGATGACCAGGTCTTGATCAATCTGGCGTCGAATGAGTATTTTAAAGCGGTAAAAAAGAAAGCGCTGAATGCGGACATCATCACGCCACGATTTGAAGATGAGAAAAATGGTCAATACAAGGTCATTAGCTTTTATGCCAAAAAGGCACGTGGCTTGATGGTCAAGTACGCAGCAGATAATAAGCTGACCAGTGCCGAGCAGCTAAAGCAGTTTGATTTGGCAGGCTATTACTATTGTGCAGAAGCATCTGATAATAAGACGTGGACGTTCAGACGAGATGCGGCGGATCAGTAACTTGATATAAAAATTGTATTTACTACAGTCGCTAGAAGTCACTAAAAGCATTTCGTTCAGTGCTTCTAGTGACTTCATAAAATATCTCTTAGTTAAACGTATGGATAGTTAAACGTATGGATAGTTAAACGTATGAACGGATTACAACAATCCTTCTTGTGCCATCATCTCCTGTACCGAGGCGCGGTTTAGCATGGCTTGATAGTGTGCATTTAGGTGTGTCCAGTCTTGTGCTCGACTGGAATATCGCTGACTCCAGTGAGCAATCATAAATAAATGAAAATCAGCCCCACTTAATTTATCACCCAACAACCATGGACCCTGATTAGCTAACTCCTTTTCAACAATATCCCAGCAGTGGGCTAGCGTATCATTTGCTTTATCTTTCACTTGCTGCAAATTGCGCTCACCGCTGATGTACTGTTCGGGATGTGCCCAGCGATTAGCGGCTTCTTGTAGTGTAGAAGACATCCAAAACAAGTACTGGTAATAGACACCGCGCTTAGGTGATCCTGTGTCAGGCGCTAGCCCAGACTCAGGATGCTGATCTAGTACATACATTAAAATTGCCGCAGACTCATAAATGATCTGCCCCTGATGGATTAACGTAGGTACTTTACCATTTGGATTGATGGCTAGATACTCAGCTGATTTTTGCATGTTTTTAGACAGGTCTATTTCTATCATCTCATAAGACGCGCCTAGCTCTTCAAAGACAGCATGGGTCGCCATGTTAGCGCCGCCCTTATCCCAATATAAAGTATAAATAGTCGTGTCCTTCTTGCTGTGGCGATTATCGAATAAAACCATTGTACTAAGTTATAAAAATTATGCTCTAACGTGAAATAATCGACATGATAGCATCAGCCAATTGAGGAATTTCCGTCATTTTCAAACCGGCAATATTGATTCTGCCATTTGGCATGCCGTAAATCGCGAACTCATCTTGCAATATGAGCATTTGACTCTCTGTTAACGGTAGTAGAGAAAACATACCTTTTTGATGCGAGATGTCCAAAAACTCTGCAGGTGCACCCCTATCCTTTAATGCTGTGCCTAACGCTTGGCGAATAGTATCGACCCTATCACGGTAGCTTGCCAGCTCGACTAGCCAAGCATCTGGGCTGTCTAACAAATAAGACGCCACTGCGGCACCGTGATTGGGCGGCATAGAGTAATTGGCACGTGTGATGGTTTCTAAAAGTGTCTGTATGTCTGCGTGACGCTCATGATTCGTCGTTACCACCGTGGCGATACCTGTACGCTCATTGTATAGTCCCATGTTTTTTGAACAGCTGGCAGCGATAAATGCAAAATCAGCGTCTTCGATCATTAAACGAAGCCCTGCAGCATCGCTATCAGGATCATCTCCAAAACCTTGATATGCCATATCAATAAACGGGACAATATTTTTCTGTTTACACTTATCAGAAAACAGTTGCCACTGCTCTAAAGAAGGATCTATACCCGTAGGATTGTGGCAGCACGCATGCAATAGCAGCACGTCCCCCTCTTTTGCTTCTTCTAGCGCGGTAAAACACGCATCAATGTCTAACTGACCATTTTTATTTTGCCATGGATACGTCTCAACCGTTAACCCAGCACCTTGCATCAGCGGACGATGATTGATATAGCCTGGGTCACTGATCCAAACGGTTGAATCTGGAGCAAGCGTGGCGATCAAGTCAGCAATGAGTCGTAGCGCCCCTGATGCCCCAACCGTCTGAATCGTGCATTGGTTTTTTAGACTTTCACTCTCACCCAGTACAAGTTTTGCCATTTGTTGATTAAAATTAGCGTTACCCGATAGCATGCCATAAGCCTTTGAATGCGCTTGGTGAGCAAGATGTACTTCTGCCTCTTTCACAGTTTTCATCACAGGCGTATCACCATGCTCGTCTCGGTAAACACCAACCAATAGATCTATTTTATGTTTGCGTTGGTCAGCGCGAAACCTACCTAACAATGCCCACAGTGGATCACCATTGATAACAGGCATATTATCTAACATCATGATATTTCCTTAATTAGTTTATTTCGCTCGATTAGACAAGATGACACCAATAGTACTGAGTACGATGCCGCCTATCATAATGACTGATAGAGACTCGTTGAGTATCAGCGCAGCCAGTATAGCGGTTAGTCCTGGAGACAAAGAGCCAAATAATAACGTACGAATGGAGCCCAATTGTTTGACAGCATAAGAGAATGCAATAGTTGATACTACTCCTACACCAAGGCCTTGTACTAGGATAAATGGAAGCGCATCATCAAAAGATACAGACCCTATATTGGTCTCCACAATACCCGATAGAACTATTATTAATGTTAGAAAAAAAGAGGTATAAGAGAGCACGATAGCGATAGCTATTGGACTCAATTTGGTGCTTTTTAACCCTAAGGTAAAACCTGCCCAAATCAAGCTTGCCGTTAATAATAACCCCACGCCGTACAGCAGACTATTTGGTATTGCCTGTGCGTGTCCGCCAATCATAGTAGCGATACCAAAGAGAATAAGCATTAATGCGGCAAATTTTCTTAATGATATTCGCTGACGATAAAAAACAAAAGACAATAATGCGGCAAAGAAGACTGGCGTACCTGTCAAAATAGTACCCATGTAAGCTGCTGGCACCGTGCTGGCACCAAAAGCCGCCAACAAAAGAAAAGGCACGCCGCCAAGTAAAATAAACATGATATCTGGCAGTCTTATGTTTTTGATTTCATGCCAACTAGAGAGTACCCAAGGAGTCAATAAGACCAGCGGTACACTAAAGCGAATAAGCATGACATCGGCAATGCTCAGCGACGATGCCCCAACCGCTCGTACAGTCAATGCAAATCCTGACCAAATCAACAATACGACGCTCATAGCCACATAGCCTTTGGTTAATGGCGACATAATGAACAAAGGATTTTTGCGCGATGAGGGGTGAAATATCGTATTCATAGTCGTGTCTTATACTGGTATACAAAGACCAATTATCGATTAAAATACGCGCTTTTATCTCTATTTATTCATTGCAATTTTGCAAATATTTGGTGGATAATGCCAATTAAATCAAAATTATTGGCTTAAAAAGCCAAAGGATAAGTTATGGACAAAATCGACCGTCATATTTTGGAAGTGCTCCAAAAAGAAGCGCGCTTATCTACGGCGGAGCTGTCCGAACGCGTAGGGCTGTCGCCGTCTCCTTGTGCCCGGCGTCTAAAACGTCTGGAGGATGAAGGTTATATAGAGAACTATCAAGCGAATATAAATAAAGCCAAAGCAGGCATTATGATGAGTTTCTTTGTGGAGGTCAGTCTCAACAACCACCAAGAAGACTCTATTGCAGCTTTTGAGCAAGCCCTATCCAATATGGATGAGGTAATTAACGGACATGTGGTATCGGGTTCTTATGATTATTTATTGGAAGTGGTTAGCCCCAATCTCGATGGCTATGAGCGCTTCACACGTAAGCTAAATAAGCTTGCTAGCGTAAAAGATATACATACTCATTTATCAGTGAGAAAGGTAATTAAGAAAACGACTTTACCTATTTTTGTGTGAGGTTTTTAATACTAATGACTGAAAACGAAAGCTATTATAAACAACTCGTTAATTTGAATGCTTACATAGCTTTGTTATCGCGCATAAAAAAGCCCTGCTATCTTTCGATAGCAGAGCTTTTGATAGTCAAACAGACTTTATGACAAAATCATACTTTTAGCGAAAAGTGGTTTGTCGAGGAAGACGAGCGAAAATAGTACTTATTGTACATTGAGCAAGTCTGACAAAGACAAACCGCTTTGCAGCAGAAGTAGAATTACATCATACCGCCCATTCCACCCATACCGCCCATTCCACCAGCACCGCCCATACCAGCCATACCGTCATCTTTTTCTGGTAGGTCAGTAATCATGGCTTCAGTGGTAAGCATGAGACCAGCAACAGAGGCAGCGTTTTCTAGTGCTGAGCGTGATACTTTTGCTGGATCAAGGATACCCATCTCAAGCATATCGCCGTATTCGCCAGAAGCAGCATTGTAACCGTAGTTACCCGTACCGTTTTTCACTTCGTTAACCACCACTGATGCTTCTTCGCCAGCGTTGGTTACGATTTGACGTAATGGTGCTTCCATCGCGCGACGTAGAATATTGATACCTGCGTCTTGGTCATCGTTGTCGCCTTTTAGCTCAGACAATGCGTTCATCGCACGAACTAATGCAACACCGCCGCCAGGTACAACGCCTTCTTCAACCGCAGCACGAGTGGCATGTAGCGCATCGTCAACACGGTCTTTCTTCTCTTTCATTTCGGTTTCAGTTGCTGCACCGACTTTGATTACTGCTACGCCGCCTGCCAATTTAGCAACACGCTCTTGTAGCTTTTCTTTATCATAATCAGAAGTAGATTCAGCGATCTGACGGTTGATAGACTCAACACGGTTTTCAATGTCAGCTTTGTTACCAGCGCCATCAACGATTACAGTGTTTTCTTTACCAACAGTGACTTTTTTCGCCGTACCCAATTGCTCAAGAGTCGCAGTTTCTAAGCTCAAACCAATCTCTTCAGAGATTACGGTGCCGCCAGTTAGCGTTGCGATATCTTCTAGCATGGCTTTACGACGATCGCCAAAACCTGGTGCTTTAACGGCACAAGTTTTCAAGCCGCCACGCATGTTGTTTACAACTAGGGTTGCCAATGCTTCGTTTTCTACGTCTTCAGCAATGATAAGCAATGGCTTGCTTTGCTGCATGACTTGCTCAAGTAATGGCACGATTTCACGAATATTGCTGATTTTTTTGTCAACCAATAGGATATATGGGTTTTCAAATTCAGCAGTTAGGCTGTCTTGCTTATTGGCAAAGTACGGGCTGATATAACCACGGTCAAACTGCATACCTTCGACAACTTCTAGGGTATCTTCAAAGCTTGAACCTTCTTCAACAGTGATAACGCCTTGCTTACCCACTTTTTGCATCGCTTGCGAGATCAACTCACCGATTTTGGTGTCTGAGTTAGCAGAGATAGACCCTACTTGCGCGATAGCTTTTTCGTCATCAGCAGGCGTTGATAAGTTATGGATTTCTTGCACTGCAGCACGAACAGCTTTATCAATACCGCGCTTTAGATCCATTGGGTTCATGCCAGCAGCTACTGATTTCATACCTTCTTGCAAGATTGACTGAGCCAATACGGTCGCAGTCGTTGTACCATCACCAGCGACATCATTAGTGCGGCTAGCCACTTCACGAACCAACTGTGCGCCCATATTTTCGAATTTGTTTTCAAGCTCGATTTCTTTGGCAACCGATACACCATCTTTAGTGATGGTAGGTGCGCCAAATGATTTATCGATAACGACGTTACGACCTTTAGGGCCTAGAGTGACACGTACTGCATTTGCTAGAACGTTTACGCCGTCCATCATTTGTTTGCGGGCATCAATGCCGAATTTTACGTCTTTTGCCATGTTAAATTACTCCACTATTATAAGTATGAGAATACAATGAGATTATTTATTCTTATCGAGAGTCGATATTAGATATGCGCTAAATGTGAAACCACACTCAAAGGGAATTAACCTTCCAGCACACCTAATACATCAGACTCTTTCATGATCAATAACTCTTCGCCGTCAACTTTTACGGTTTGACCAGCATACTGACCGAACAATACTTTGTCGCCAGCTTTTACGTCTAATGCACGAGTTTCGCCGTTGTCACGAACTTGACCATTACCAACAGCAATCACTTCACCTTGTGAAGGTTTCTCTTGGGCAGAACCCGGTAATAAGATACCACCAGCAGTTTTTGTTTCTTCTTCTATGCGGCGGACGACGATACGGTCATGTAAAGGACGAATGTTCATCGATATGACTCCAAAAATTAGTTGTTTGAATAAAGGGTTTATTTGAATTAATAGTCTCAATACCAGTATCTATAAGCGTCGCTAATCAGTAGCAGTGCTCTAAAGATACGCTTTGAGCTTGTAACAAAAAGTGGGGGCAAGATAGGTTGGCTTCAAGTGTAAAGCTCAAAAATTTACAAGATTATTCTACTGATTATTAATAGCCCTCAAGAGAAATGAAGCCCAGTAGAGACCATGCGTTTTATTTACCCTCTATTGCTGGCTTTACAGCACGTTACGCCTCACCAAATTATTCCTGCTTGTAGCAACATTCGCTACAAGCACTACACGCGTCAGTCCACTGTGGCTCTTGAAAATGTAACAGAGTATGACCATTATAAGCGGTGTAAACATAACAAGAATGATCGATAAATGCTGCTATATCAGCATCATATTACTAAAGAGGTATCTATGAGTTTGACATCACTGCACAAAAAACCACTGCACAACAAGTCTAATAATAAGACACGCAAACCATCTAAGTTTTTATCTGCCTTAATGACAGGGATCAGTATTTCTACCATTGGAGCCTTAAGTATGACCGCACCCACGCTTGCCAGCGCAAAGACCGTTCAGCCATCGACTGCCGATTATAGCTTTACGGTTGAAGACAAATACAAGGGATCGGCGACTCGTACGCTAAGTAAGTCCGGTAGCACGTGGAAATACAACGTAAAGGCACGCGTCGCTGGGGTGGCTAGTGCTTCGCAAAACAGTACCTTTACGATCAATGGTAATAACGTCAGTCCTACGCAGGCGAGCACTACTTATAAGCTACTAGGTCTTGGTCGCACGCATAAGCTGGACTTTAACCCAAGTGCCAAAAAAGTCACTAGCAACTATAAAGGCAAAACCACGACCATGAATATGTCGCAGCAAGCCTTTGATGACTTAAGTCTCGAGGTACAAATTCGCCAAGACCTATTAAATGGCAAGTTCTCTGGTAATTACTACATGGCAAAGAAAAACAAAGTCGAGAAGACGCCATTTAAGAAATCAGGTAATACCAAGATTACTGTACCAGCTGGTACCTTTGATACCGTGCGTGTTGACCGCGTCCACGATGATGACAGCCGCTCTACCAGTTTTTGGTTAGCCCCCAGCTTAGACTACTTGCCTATCAAGGTAAGCCAGATTAATGATGGCAAAAAAATGGATTTAGAATTGACCAAGGTCAACTAATACCAGTAGGCACAATAATCGTTTTATCGTATTAAAAAAGCGGCGTCCTATGTAGGACGCCGCTTTTTTTGTTCCAAGTCTGTGTCTTAATGAAACCTGTTCACGATAAATAAAGGTTCTTGGATAATATAGAAATGCTAGCGAGAGCGCGGTTGCTTAACGACATTATTCATTGACGGTAGACGTTTTAGCAAAATGAACAACCAGACATTGATAGCAAATAATAGCACAAAGTCGCTCAAATATACGGCTATCTCAGACCAGCTACTGCCGTATATACGAGTGAAAAGCACCACCCCACTTGCGCCCAGATAGACAAGCGTAAACATACTGCCTACCAATAGAGCATAAGGCGAGCGCCCACGCAGTATCCATGGTGTCAAGATAAATGCGGGCACAAGCCATAACGCTTGCCAAGCAATACCGCCAATGATGTCAGGACTACTTGGATTGAACACACTGATAAAGACAGGTAATCCAATCATTCTATAAACAAGCCATATCAACCAAGTAACCGTCAAGCGTTTTGCAATAGGTGCAATAGGCTTGGCAGCTTTTAGGGTCTTACTGTCAGAACGGTTTGTGGCCATTAGAGGTATGTATTTCCTAGATTAATATTTGGCTGTCAGCGCCCAACAATAAGTCGCTAATCATGCAATTCTTATATAAGCGCTGCATGACAGTAAATAAATGACAATACAAACTATAAAAGAGTCGGTTAACGACCCCAGTTCGCTTGTGCTAAAGCAGTAGCTGTAATTGCCAAACGGTGACCCTGTGCAACCCCGAGCTCGCGCTCATCAGCTGATATTGGCTGATCATGAGAGGCGCCGCTGACATGACTGGCACCATAAGGCGTACCACCGCGATCAGTACGATTCAGCGCAGGCTCAGCATAAGGGACGCCCACAATCATCATACCGTGATGCATCAATGGTAACATCATTGTCAGCAACGTGGTCTCTTGACCACCATGCATAGAGCCTGTCGCGGTAAATACGGACGCTGGCTTATTTTGTAGGTTTCCTGCTAACCAAAGCGTTACAGTATTGTCCCAAAAGTACTTCATGGGCGCTGCCATATTACCAAAGTGCGTTGGGCTACCGAGCGCCAAACCGCTACAGTCTTTTAGGTCATCCATCGTACAGTATAGGTCGCCTTCATCAGGTATCGCAGGCTTGCTCGACGTCGTCTCAGGCGCAACTGTCGGTACTGTGCGGATACGGGCTGTCATGCCAGCATCTTCGATCCCTTGAGCGATAGCATATGCCAATGTCTTCGTCGTACCATAGTTAGAATAATAGAGCACCAAAACATAAGGGGCGGTCTGACTCATTGGCAACACTTCCTTATAAAATTATCAACGTTAGCACTTATAACCACTGTCAGTAGTCTGATACTACCAAAACGTCTGTGTTATAGCATTGTAGGATATGGGCACATTATGCCCGAGTCATTCACTGACAGCAAATAACCCTAGTTCTTATTATAGCGAATGCCGTGCTCTATTGGTGTGCTCTGTGCATTTTGACACAATTAAACCGCAGATGATGACCGCGCATGTTTGTTACACTATTGTCACTCTTACTTTTGCTAACTGGTCGACATGGAAAAACTATCACAGAAAATCCCGTTTTTGCAGCAACGCTGGTTTCAGTTTTTGCGATTTTTGGTTCGACATTTTTTTGAAGACAACTGTCAGCAAAAAGCAGCATCGCTCACCTATACCACCATGCTTTCGATTGTGCCTGTATTAACGGTATTATTGATGATTCTATCGTCCGTACCAGCGCTCGCCTCAGTGAGAGCACAGATATATGAGGTGATTTATAGCAATCTATTGCCACAGTCTAGCCTGCAAGTTAGTGAGTATATTAATGACTTCGCCGAAAAATCATCCAATCTGACCATCATCGGTGCCATGATTTTGTTTTTGACGACCATTCTGACACTGACCACTATTGAGCGCGCTTTTAACCAAATCTGGCGGGTAGAAAACCGTTCAGGGGGTCTCAAAAGTATGATGCGCTATTGGACGATCGTAACCTTAGGACCGTTGGTATTGGGCACAGCTTTTATTGCTTCTAGTACGGTTCAAAGTCTGAGTTTTCTTAATCGACAAATCGCAGGTTACGGTATTGATTGGGGGTTTTGGGTACAGGCTGTATCGATTGGTATCACTGTTGCAGGCTTTATCGGCATGTACTGGTTCATACCGAAAGCACGCGTACCCATAAAAAATGCAGCCATTGCTGGTGTATTTGTCGCCATCGTTTTTGAGCTGATGAAGCATCTGTTTGGTACTGTAATGGCCAACTTTACCAGTTACGAGGCAATTTATGGAGCCTTTGCAGCGCTTCCTATATTCTTACTATGGATATTTCTGTCGTGGAACCTTATCTTGCTAGGCGTTGAAATCAGTTATACCTTGACTATTTTTGAGACAGAAGAGGTCTATCCTCGACATCCATTACTTAGCTTGCTGGACATGCTGAACTTGGTATACACCCATCATCTAAAAGGTGAGGCCGTCAGCGAACAAGCGCTGCGCAATGTACTGGGGAGAAAAGAGCTGCCTAAATGGTATACCTATATCAACTACCTACAGGACAGCAATCTCATCACCATGACAGAAGACGATGACTATGTACTCAAAAAAGACTTAAGTACAATGACCTTATGGGACTTTTATCGTACGCTGCCCTATCCGCTGCCGATCAAAGACGAGCTTGATGAAATGAATTTAGAGGACCAGAAACCTTGGCTCAGCTTATTAGTAGATCGCTTTGAGCATACCGAAGCCTATGCCAAGCAGCAACTGCATCTACCGCTAAATGCTATTTTTGCCAACAGTGAACCGCGCAAAAAATCTGCTTCTGACAAAAAAGGAAGTCATGCTAAGTTATTTAGAAAAACGGCAGCAGCGGACGCGTCTTTAACGCGAAACGACTTGGATAAAAGCGGTGCGTATAGAGAGCATTCAAATAACACAAACAGTAAAGCATCACCGCATTTCGACCCTATTGCCTATGACAAAGACAGCAATGTTGATTACGATGATCACAATAATGAAGCCGTTATTCCCATAGGCTCTACTGAACACTCGGATAAGACGGAAGCAAGCAGACGTGGCTATAAACATGCTGTTATTACCGAGGCTGACAACCCAAAAGCAAACTCGTAACCCATCAACGAGCACTGAATTTAAGGGCACTTAAATCTAAGAGCATTTGAACCCAAAAGCTTGTAGCGCGATGTTCCGGCAACTCTGCGACAACAAGCCACTTTACTATTATTTTTGGATACTTTGAGTATATGGCAGCGCACAAAGACGATGACACAAGCATGTGGATCCGTACTATCAGTACCGGTCAAAACAAACTCAAACAGTTTACTCAGTTATGGTCGCTACAGACACTTACCGACTTGCCTGATCGCTTAAGAAACTTGTGGCAGCAGCTTATTGGATCTTACTGGTTTATCCCAACGGCCTGTGTGATTGTCGGTATTTTGCTTGCGCCATTACTAGTGACGATAGATCAGCATTTTGATCGTGAAAGGGTTCGAGAGATCTCTTTTGCGTTTACAGGTGATGATGATGCGGCACGCGCTATCATGACCGCTATTGCTGGTGCAGTATTAGGTGTGGCTGGCACGACGTTTTCGATTACGATTGCTGTACTGTCCATGGCCTCATCGCAGTTTGGTCCTAGGTTATTACGTAACTTTTTGACAGATACGCCAAACCAGTTTGTCCTTGGCGCCTTTATCGGCACGTTTAGCTATAGCTTACTCGTCCTAAAGTCTATTCATAAGTACGATGTGTCTTTTGGTGTACCGCAGTTAGCCGTCAC
Source organism: Psychrobacter sp. PP-21 (assembly GCF_033790785.1). Taxonomy (NCBI): domain Bacteria; kingdom Pseudomonadati; phylum Pseudomonadota; class Gammaproteobacteria; order Moraxellales; family Moraxellaceae; genus Psychrobacter; species Psychrobacter sp. PP-21. The sequence continues at coordinate 21,611 of NZ_JAMYEB010000016.1, forward strand.
CTTTGCCATTATCATGGCTATTGTTTGTGCGCTGTTGTTGGTTTATTTTGTGCAGCATATGGTACATGCCATTCAGGCATCTCATGTTATTCAAAACGCCAGTAATGATGCTTTGACCAACATTTACTATTGGTACACCGATCAGTGTGATATCCAACATCAGCGTGATGCTGAACATCATGATGTCGAACAGTTTCACAATTGGCCTGCCATGCCCATCTACTCACCACGTTCAGGCTACTTGCAGCAGATCTATCTTGAGTCAATAATAGCACTGTCGCAAGATTATGGCGGTGTGGTACAGATGCATGTCAATCTTGGCGAGTATATTACTGACAAAAACGTCATTGGGTACTTTTATCAGCGTCCAGCAGACCATCCGTATAATCAACAGAAGACCGCCACCGCGCATCTGGCTATGATACCGCGGTCACCTGACGGTATGTTTTGGCAACGCTTTGCAGGCTGCGTGCGAATCGAACAACGACTGGCTCATTCTGATGACATCGCCTACAGTTTAGGTCAAATGACTGAAATCGCGGTACGGGCATTGTCTCCTGGTATCAATGATCCAAAGACAGCTGTCAACTGCGTGCAGTCTCTGACCAGTTGCTTGAGTATCATGATGCGGCGCCAACCGCCAAGTCCTTATCATTTTTATATACCACACCCAGAGAGTGATGGTTCTGAAAATGCAGTCAAACAAAAGCGACTGGCCATACTCGCGCTAGTCACTCATACGCCAAAAATATCTGACTTTATCAATGTGTCACTTGGTGAGATACGCCGTTATGCGGCGGCTGACTTAATGGTGTTAAAAGCACTGTGTCGAGCCATGGTCAATCTGAACTATGCACGGGTGAACAGTGCACAGCAGCAGACACTACTGCATGAGCTAAAGCTGGTGAAACGAGCTGGTGAAGAAAATTTGAGCTATCAAGAGCTAATAGATGATCTAGTCGCTATGTGTGATCAGGCCGAGCAGTTTATCCTCAATGAGGACGCTCGGCATCAACACTTTGATTACGTTAGCGAGTTTGCTATCAATATCCGCCAAGCATTAGAATCGCAGTCAAGTTGAGGCTATAACCAGTCAATGAAATAGAGTACTGGCTGACTTGGTGCGCCAATATTGATAGATGACAGAACAACAGTTACGTAGCACTTATAAGTCTTTGGCTTAAGGTAAATTTTATATACATACGAGACCTACTTTATGGCATCTGCAACCAGCCTGACTATACTTGAAATCAGCGCCATATTTTTATCAATTACTGCATCACTGACTTATATCAATCACCGTTTTATTGGCTTACCCACCACCATCGGTGTGATGGTCATCTCTATATTATTGTCTATCGGCGCGATATTTTTGGGGTTCTTGGGATTCGATCAGCTGATTGATTATGAAGTCAGTCTGTTAGAGCAGCTTGATTTTACCGAAGTACTGTTAGACGGTATGCTCTCGATGCTGCTATTTGCAGGCGCATTACACGTCAATATTAATGATCTTAGACGCTACAAGTTACCCATTGGCATATTAGCTGGTATTGGCACTATTGTATCAGCGCTGCTGATTGCCACCGCCATCTACTTTATGCTGCCATTATTTGGTTTTGGTTTGCCGTTTCTGTGGTGCTTGCTATTTGGTGCGCTAATATCGCCTACCGACCCTATTGCCGTGATGGGCATTCTCTCATCAGCTGGTGCGCCAAAAAGCATCGAGACCGTCATCGCTGGTGAATCATTGTTCAACGATGGTATCGGCGTGGTCATTTTTGTCTTGCTGCTTGGTATCCTATCCAGTGGTGATATCCCAACTGCCAACTATGTGGCACATACGCTAGCTGTCGAGGCTGGCGGCGGTGTGATCTTTGGCTTGGTCCTTGGCGCAATTTTATACTATTTACTCAAGAGTATCGATAGCTATCAAGAAGAGGTGCTATTGACTTTAGCTGGTGTCATTGGCGGCTACGCGCTTGCCAGCCACTGGCATTTGTCAGGACCACTCGCTATGGTTATGATGGGATTGATGGTTGGTAATCGCGGGCGGGAGCTTGCAATGAGTGATCAGACGCGTCACTACATTGACCTATTTTGGGAATTAATCGATGAGATTTTAAACGCGATTTTGTTTGTGCTCATCGGGCTAGAAGTAGTGATGATAGCTTATTCTGGCAATTTATTTATTGCAGCGGGCTTGACCATTTTGATTGCTCTGATTGCTCGGTTTATTGTGGTGGGTATGACGACCAAAACTTTTCATCGTCAATTGGACTTACCTACTGGTGCTTGGAAAGTGCTGACATGGGGCGGACTACGCGGTGGTATTTCTGTCGCGTTAGTCCTACAACTGCCCACTGGTACAGAGCGCGATATCTTATTGGCCCTTACTTATGCCGTCGTGATATTTTCTATCCTGGTACAAGGCCTCAGCGTCGGCAAAGTTGCAAAAAGCATTCGCACAGAAGACAAAATCATAGACGTATAATCGTTAAGTGCAGTAGACATAGAAAAGCCAGCGTAAGAATTAACTCTTGCGCTGGCTTTTTTACATGCGTACAAGGGTTATATCAGACCCTTTTGTTTCATACTACGGTATACCACCATAATAATGATTAGATTAAAGATAAGTATGCCAAGCTTAAACCAATCAAATGGGCTAACAATCAGATAGTAGACCTCTATAGGAATAAATATGCCATAGCCTAGAACGCCAAACCAATACGCCCATGTCTTGTCATGCCATAAGCCATAAGCTTCAAGAAAACGTAGGCTAGCATATGCAAATATCAGTAATAGAAATAATGACCAGTTTTTGCTCGCCTGTTGAGCAATACTTACCACGCTATCGATTTGCGGTGCAAGCAGCTGACCAAAGGTTTGCTTCCAAGAGGATGTGGCAGTCTTTAGCCAATGGTCAAGATCCGTATGCCACGACCACAGTGCGCCCGCCCCCAATATCGCCCCAATGCCTTTAACCACTTCATAAACCGCTACCGCTTTGATGGACTCACTAGCAGTGCTGTATGGTTTGTCTAGATGGTCGTCAACGTCAACCTCTTTGTCCTTTGAGGATGGCGGCAAACTGTCATCCTGTCGGGACCAATTAGCCAAAGAACGTCTCCACGACACGGCCTTGCAACTGCTGATTAAAGAATGGCGTGTTCTTGCCATTTGATAACATAGATTGCGCGGTCACTTGCCACTCGATAGTTGGATCAACCAATACAGCGCCACCAATGGCTTCGTACTGCTCACTGATGCCAGCGATTTTGGCAGGATTGAGACAGATCTTATCGACCAATTGTGCGAGTGTTAAGACCTCATCATGTACCAACTGACACGCCAGCGCCATAAAAGTATCAAAGTTTGAGATACCAGGCGTACTCTCAGCAAACGGCGCTTTTTTTGCCGTACTGTTCAACGGCTCATGATGACTACAGATCGCATCGATAGTGCCATCTTTTAGTCCACGGCGGATAGCTTGCTGGTCGGTATTACTACGTAGTGGTGGCAACACGTAAGCCTGCGCATTGAAGCCTTCAAGATTGTCATCGGTTAAGTACAGCTGATGCATCGCAACATCACACGTAACAGGTAGACCTTTGTCTTTTGCCCAGCGCATGAGCTCAATAGAGGACTTGCATGATAGCTGACTAAAGTGAGCGGCGATTCCAGTCTCTTCAACCATGAGCAGCTGCGTAGACAGTGCAACGGTTTCAGCAATCCAAGGAATCCCTTGTAGACCATGATAAGAGGCAATATAGCCCTCATGAACAACCCCATCTCCAGACAGGCTTGCCTCATCAGGATAAAAGAACACCTTCATACCAAAGGTCGCTGCATATTCTAGGGTACGTAATAGCACCAAATCATTGCGAAACGGTCTGCGAGCATTAGACACAGCTATACAGCCGCCTTTTTTTAGCCCTGCTATATTAGAAGGACGCTCGCCCTCTAAACCTGCAGTCAGCGCACCCAAAATATGTAAATGAATACCACCATCGCCAAGCGCACGCTCACGCAAACCCTTTAAGAGTGAACCGTTTTCTAAAATAGGATTGGTGTCTGGCGGGATAACGACGTGCAAGAAGCCATTACCACGAGCAGCGCTGCCTTCTGATTTTAGCGTGCCGTGTTGCTGCTGACCTGGCTCACGTAAACGAGCACATAAATCTACCAAAGGCGGTAGTAGCCATTTTTCTTGCCCAGCCTCGAGAGTAGATAGCTTTTCTAGTGCAGCTTGTGGTAACGCATCTCTGAATGCTGCTGGTAAATGGTCAAGGATAGGTGCATCAGTATTAAGCATGGTAGACATAACGTTATTACCGTATCAATAAAATGAAATAAATGAGAATAAGTCGCGCGGCCGGCTGTTACTTGCCAGCCGCTTGGTGAGCGCGCTGGCCTTCCATCGCAAGCGATAAGACTGCCATACGTATGGCAATACCATTATTTACCTGCTTTAAGATGACAGATTGTGCGCCATCTGCCACGCTAGAAGCAATCTCAACGCCTCGGTTCATTGGACCTGGATGCATGACTAATGCATCAGGTTTGGCAAGAGCGACTCGCTCTGGCGTAATACCATAATGCTTGTAATACTCATTGGATGATGCCAAAAGCGGTGAGCCGATACGCTCATTTTGTATTCTTAATCCCATAATAACGTCACAGTCCGTGACGCACTCATCCATACTTTCATACACGGTTACACCAAAACGCTCGATACCTTTGGGCAGTAACGTACGCGGCGCACAAACACGGATATCTGTCACGCCTAGCGTTTGCAGTGCACTGATATCAGAGCGTGCCACGCGTGAGTGCTTGATATCACCAACGATTGCGATAGACAGCGCTTCAAATGGACGCGGTGCCTCACGGTGGATGGTCAACATATCAAGCATCCCTTGGGTAGGATGCGCGTGCCAGCCATCACCGCCATTGATGATCGCGATATCAGGGGTGACTTCTGTCGCCATAAAATGCGCAGCACCTGACGCTGAATGACGCACCACAAAGATATCTGCGGTCATTGCCTGTAGATTCCACAGCGTATCGCGTAGACTCTCGCCCTTCTTCGTACTGGAGCGTTCGATATCGATATTAAGTACATTGGCGCCCAATCGCTTTTCTGCCACTTCAAACGTCGTTCGCGTACGAGTCGATGGCTCAAAGAACAAATTCATTACGGTATAGCCATCCAACTCAGGACGGTTGATTAATTGACCATTATCATCAAAGAAAGTCTCTGCTTTTGCGATGATTGCTTTGAGCTGTGCTTTGTTAAGGCCTTCCACACCTAAGAAATGCCGGATACTGCCATCAGTATTGAGCTGCGGGCGGCTCAGTGAGGTATTGAGTCTATGGTGAATGGTATTAGGATCAAATTTTGCATAATCAGTTGGCGAAACTGCTTGGGTAGCGCTACTATCGATAGAATTTGACATAATGACAGGTCTTCATTGTGGGTTTATATGAGTCTATAGCAATCACTTATTTATCTTTGTTCGATCATTTATCACTGATAAGCATAGATACAAAGGACATTTGGATGCTTATTTGCTACAATTTACCGTAATCGAATGTGACCAAAACAGCATCAGCAATCAGTCAGGAAGCATAAGCAGACATACTGCATTCTCATAGAGAATAAGTCTGACAAAACTATAAATGAATAACAATAGATATAGTGTAGCTGATTTTGTAGTTACGACAAAGATGCCATACAGGCTAATTAAACATTTAACCCGTTAGAGTGTGCCAAATAGCACCTTCTTCTTTACTTCGATACCATCCATTTTTTACGTTCTATACCATTTATTAGGAAGCCTCATGACCACCCTAGCAGACTATCTCAACGAAAATGCTACCAACACTGCGCTCAATGATGTTATTACCACCGTCACTGATGTTGGTAAGACAATTTCGCAGCTACTCAGAAAAGGGGCGCTAGCAGATATTTTAGGCGAAGCTGGCAACCAAAACGTTCAAGGTGAAGACCAGAAAAAACTCGATGTACTGGCCAACGACTTATTACTAGAGGCGTTAGCAAGTAATTCACATTGTGCTGGTGTTGCATCAGAAGAACTCGATGACGCTACCCCTGCCAATAATGATGGCAGCTTATTGGTACTCTTTGACCCATTAGATGGTTCATCAAATATCGATATCAATATGGCAGTGGGTACGATTTTTTCTGTTCTGCCTTATGAGCGTCAAGGTCAAACCAGCGAAAACAGCGATTACCTACAAGCAGGTAATAAGCAGCTAGCCGCAGGTTATCTATTGTATGGCACCTCTACCGTACTGGCGTTAACCATCGCAGACAAGGTTGTTATGTTCAGCCTAGATCCAGAAACATCTGACTACGTGCTGATAGAAGACAATGTCCAAGTCGATGCTGACACGAGCGAGTATGCTATCAATAGCTCAAACTATCGCTATTGGCGCGCGCCGATGCAACAGTACATCGATGAGCTAATCGCAGGTGAAACCGGCGTACGTGGACGCGATTTCAATACACGCTGGGTCGCTGCTATGGTTGGTGACGTTCATCGTATCTTGTGTCGCGGTGGTCTCTTCACTTATCCGTTTGATACCAAATACGCTCATAAAGCAGGTAAGCTGCGTTTGATGTATGAAGCCAATCCAATGAGTCTATTAATAGAACGTGCGGGTGGCGGTGCGACGGATGCTGTCAATCGCATATTGGACATCGAACCGACCGATATTCATCAGCGTGTCCCTGTGGTACTCGGCAGCAAAAACGAAGTCAATTATGTGAAAGACTTGCACCTAAACTACTCTGAAAAATAATTAGTTTACGCCCATGTTAGAAACAGCCAGCAGAGTGCTAAATCAAAAATAGACCTTTTGCTGGTTGTCCAAACGACTCCTTTACTCTTCTCTAAGCGATCCACTATGGTACACAATCCCACCGAGCTGATTACCTCAGATAAGAACACAACCGTAAAACTTGTAAAAGCGCTATTAGCACAAGCGCGCCAACGCAAAAAGAACGGTCAGACTGTTATAGAAGGCGTCCATTTAATAGATGCGGCGCTGCGTAGTGACTACCCCTTTTTTCAAATCTTACTATCTGAATCAGCGCGTAGTCATCCCGAGGTTCAGCAAGTACTCACTCGCCTGCCCACTTATACGCCTATTCTTGTTTTGTCAGACACGCTTTATGAAAGCATACGTAGCTTAGGTACTGGCATCGATATTATGGCGATCATCAAGGTGCCAACGCATAGCTTGCCGATGATCGATGAGGATTGCCTGATCTTAAATGATGTACAAGATAGTGGAAATGTCGGTACGCTACTGCGCACAGCGGCTGCCGTTGGTATTCGCAATATCCTATGTACCAGTGCGACAGCTCAGGCTTGGTCTCCTAAGACGTTACGAGCCGGTATGGGTGCACAGTTTGCACTGACTATTTTTGAGGGCTTAAGTACGCAAGACATCCTGGATCAAGTACAGGTACCGCTATTGGCGACTAGCTCACATACAGATACTATCATTTACGATCACGACTTATCTGCACCTGTGGCTTGGATTATGGGTCATGAAGGTCAAGGCGTTAGTGACGATCTAATGCAATGTGCGACGCCTATAGCGCTACCGCAGCCAAATGGTCAAGAGAGTTTAAACGTAGCCATTGCAGGGTCTTTATGTCTGTATGAGACCTTACGTCAAAGACAATACTCTTAGCGTCTATTTATAACTACTATTAAAACCCAATCTATCAAGCATGAAAAAACCCACTATCACTTGATAGTGGGTTTTTTATTATCTGTCTACTACTGATATAGTCAAAGAAGTCTAAAACGGATACAAGGCAGCCGACTGCAGATTATACAAGTAGTACATCCAAGAAGGGTAACGCCGTAGCCGTTTAGTAGTTCTGTGACTATATACTATACCTTGCTGGTTAGCTCAGGCAGTGCTTCGAACAAATCAGCTTCTAAGAAATAGTCAGCAACGCTAGCGATAGGGGCTTCTGGGTCATTGTTGATAGCAACAATAACTTTAGAGTCCTTCATACCAGCCAAATGCTGAATTGCGCCTGAGATACCAGCGGCGATATATAGCTGCGGTGCAACGATTTTACCTGTTTGACCAACCTGCATATCGTTTGGTACATAGCCTGCATCAACAGCAGCACGTGATGCACCAACAGCAGCACCTAGCTTGTCTGCTAGTGGCTCGATATACTTAGTGAAGTTTTCACCGTTCGCTAGTGCACGACCACCAGAAACTACGATACCAGCTGACGTTAACTCTGGACGGTCAGACTTAGCCATCTCTTCGTTCACAAAGCTTGCTTTACCAGTTTCTTGTACGTTGTCGATAGTTTCAACAGTAGCTGAGCCACCTTCGCTTGCTACTGGGTCAAATGCAGTGGTACGTACGGTTAGTACGACTTTATCTTCTGTCGTTTTTACTGTCGCTGTTGCATTACCTGCATAGATAGGACGCTCAAACGTTTGTGCGTCTACCACACCAGAAATCTCTGACAACATGCTAACGTCAAGTAACGCTGCAGCACGTGGCATAAAGTTTTTGCCAGTAGTCGTTGCAGCAGCCAAAACATGGCTATAGTTACTAGCAATATCTGCAACCAGTAACGCAACGTTGCCTGCTAGTTGATGCTCATAAGCCGCGTTGTCAGCCAATAGTACTTTGGTCACGCCTTCTGCTTTAGCCGCTTCATCAGCCACCGCTTGAGCGCCACTACCTGCAACCAACACATGGATATCATCACCCATTTGCTTAGCAGCAGCAATAGTGTTCAAAGTTGCCTTTTTTAGACTGGCATTGTCGTGTTCTGCATATACCAAAATTGCCATGGTTTTAATCCTTTATTTATTCGTGTTATCTATTCATGCGGTTGTTTGTGTACAATGCTATTTGAGAGGCTATTAGTTCATATAGAACAGCTCAATCCATAGCCTTGTACAAGATATGCCGTAACAAAGCATTCAGTCATTAAAATATTAAATAACTTTTGCTTCGTTTTTCAGCTTATCGACCAACTCATCAACTGACCCTACTGTAATACCAGCTTTACGTTCAGCAGGTGGCACGACTTTAATAATTTCTTGCTTAGATGCCATATCAACACCAAAATCCGCTGGCGTTTTTTCATCAAGTGGCTTTTTCTTCGCTTTCATGATGTTAGGCAATTTAGCATAACGTGGCTCATTCAAACGTAAATCAGTCGTGATAACCGCTGGTAAATCAAGTGCGACTGTTTGCAGGCCACCATCGATCTCACGTGTTACGTTTACTTTATCGCCTTCAACCTTTACTTCTGATGCAAACGTACCCTGACCGATGCCCATCAATGCCGCTAGCATTTGACCAGTTTGGTTGTTGTCATCATCAATCGCCTGTTTACCTAGCAAGATAATATCAGTGCTTTCAGTTTCAGCGATGTTCTTTAAGATCTTAGCAACTTGTAATGGATATGGTTTTTCGTCACTTACTACCAATACACCACGGTCAGCACCTAGTGCTAAAGCTGCACGAATCTGCTCTTGTGATTCTTTTGGACCGATTGAAGCAACAATGATCTCATCAATGACGCCAGCTTCTTTTAGGCGAACCGCTTCTTCTACTGCGATTTCATCAAAAGGGTTGATTGACATTTTAGTGTTTGATAAGTCAACGCCAGAGTTGTCGGCTTTTACACGAACTTTTACGTTATAATCAATGACACGCTTGACCGCTACTAATGCTTTCATACGTTCCTCGTTTATTAATGTTATGAATTAAAAATATCAGTTAAGAACCCAATTTTCGTTGTGGTTCAAATTGTCGTTCAAAATACTACTCAAGGTTATTACTACATCAACAGAATATGATTACTCAAGAAATACAAGCCAATCTCAACAATCATATTAGCAATGTGTACTTTATCGATAAATCTGCTAAAGCTAAGCCAACCGTTATTATCAGACCTATGTATCTTGCGTCAGCATGCAGATAAGGTCAAGACAACGCCGTGAATAATGCGTCATAAATTTGTCACCATTCTAAAATAATTGGTCTATAAGCACGTTATTCCACGATTTTTTTAATTGACAGTCGTAATTACTGATACCTTTATAGCATTCTCAGCCCTAGCCTTACTTAACATTTTGTTATTATTTATCTCTTTAGCGTTAATAGATAGGGACTCAGCACTTGTTACTGGTTATCTTCGTTAGAGCTGACATTAGAACCAATCAGCAATTCACTATCACGTATATCATCAAATAATGACCGATCAGGAGTTACTTCACTGTTTTTGATAACACTCATATCCCCTGTTGTTTCCATTATGACAGCAAATACCTCAGTTTTAGATTTGATACCGTTTTTACGCAGTACTTCTTGGACATCGCTCGTACTTAGGTTAGCTTCTTGCAAATTATCTGGAAAATACTCACCATGTGCCATCAATATGATAGCTTGATTGTCTATTAACGCTTTGAGTGGCTTTATTTTACGCCTTACCACTGAGACCACGCCTTGAATCACGAACAGCACCGCAACAGCACACAACCCTTGTAGTAGAGAGGGCTCATCAGACAATACAGTAGAGGCCAATATACTACCAATACCGACGGTCATAGCAAAATCATGACTTGATAGCTTAGAAAAGCTACGTAAACCCATGAGGCGTGTAAACAGCATTAGACCCAAATAAAAACCTACTGCGGATATAGAAATACCCAGTATCTGTTGCCAGTCAATTGCAAGCCAAGTTTCCCATTTCATCATAGAGCCCTATTTTTAGTTTAGTCAGTATCTATTACGAACTGATGATACTTGTGAAAATATCAACGATATTTCTTACAAATCGTTCTGCTATAAATATGATGATACAAAAAAAGCAACCTGATAAGAGGTTGCTTTTCTTTAAAGTCGATACAGTATTTTTATTGTTTTAACAAACAAAGTAATCAATGCATATTAGTCATATTACTGTTATCAAGTCTGCTTAAGAAGCCAACTCAATAATAAATAAAATTAGATAGCTTCGATTTGCTCAGCTTGTGGGCCTTTTTTGCCATCACCTAAGATGAAAGACACTTTTTGGCCTTCGGCTAGAGTTTTGAAACCGTTACCTTGGATAGCGCTGTAGTGAGCAAATACGTCTTGTCCGCCGTTGTCTTGAGCGATAAAACCAAAACCTTTAGCTTCATTAAACCACTTTACAGTGCCTTCAACTTTATCTGACATAAATTTTCCTGACTCTTTAACTGTTGGCGAGACTTGTGTCATCACCGATTAATTGATATATACCTGCGTATTTTTTGCTTGATGCAATCATAAAAACTTTAAATAATCTGAAAGAAAATTCAAAATTTTTACCTAAAATATTTTGGGTACAGCCTGATTATAACAGTTTTCGATGTGGGTAACAGTCTAAATTAATAATTTTTGTAAATAAATTTTATCTATTATTTCGACCTAGAATAAAACATATTTATAAACATATCATGCTAATATTAAATGATTTTTAATCTTTATTATACTAACTGACGTGTTAGTGGATCTATTAACAACTCAAACAATCAAACCATTCTAGGATTTTATACTAATCATTACTTATTGCGATATAGGTAGCCATGGTGCACTTAATACTAACAAGCATAACGCAAAAAAGATTAATGAGAACGATTGGCTATAGGCAATATATTTGGCTGGTATCACAAGATCCTTTGGAGAATCTGGAATTCCTTTGCGCTTTAGTAACCGTGTGCCATATATCCAACCGAAGGTAGTATAGATACCATAAGCAGCAGGAACCGCAATCGCTAACGGTGCCAAATCAATCACATATAGAGCGACTACAGAGATGAAGAACCATATCGTATCTAAAAGCGAGCTGAATTGAAAAAATTTAGATTTGGGCAATTTGCCATCTGTTTTTTTGAGCATCTCCCCTTCTATCCAAATTAAAACTGCTACCACAGCACTGAGAGTCACATACACGAATTGCGGCGTTAGCCAGTCTGGATAAGATATTTGCACAACATACAACCTGTAATCTGTAGAAAATAAGAATGAGACACCCATTTGCATCTGTTATTCAAAGACAAATAAGCGTATTAAAAGCACTTTGGACAGTGTAAAGATGACTGCTTATATTGGGCAGTTATTACTACTTTTCAACCAGCACATATAATAACTTGTGTCTCTACCAAGCATGACTTAAAAAACCCGTGCTATCGAGTGATAACACGGGTTGTAGGACTATCTAGCAGTATATTTTAAAATGATATCGATTTAGTTTTTGTCTTTATCGATAATCTTGTTACCACCGATCCAAGGCATCATACCGCGTAGCTTGGCACCAGTTGTCTCGATTTGATGCTCAGCGTTGTTGCGACGACGTGCTGTCATTGATGGATAGTTGGTTGCACCTTCAGAGATGAACATCTTAGCGTATTCGCCAGACTGGATGCGTTTTAGCGCATTACGCATGGCTTCACGTGACTGCTCATTGATAACTTCAGGACCCGTAACGTATTCACCGTACTCAGCGTTATTACTGATTGAATAGTTCATGTCAGCGATACCGCCTTCATACATCAAATCAACAATTAGCTTTAGCTCATGTAGACACTCAAAGTAAGCCATTTCTGGTGCGTAGCCTGCTTCTGTTAGTGTCTCAAAGCCCATTTTTACTAGCTCTACTGCACCGCCACAAAGCACTGCTTGCTCGCCAAATAGATCCGTTTCCGTCTCATCTTTGAACGTGGTTTCGATGATACCTGAACGACCGCCACCAACACCAGCAGCATACGATAGTGCTAGTTGTTTGGCTTGACCAGAAGCATCTTGATAGATGGCGATAAGATCTGGGATACCGCCGCCTTTAGTAAATTCTGAACGTACAGTATGACCTGGTGCTTTTGGCGCAACCATAATGACATCTAGATCACCGCGCGGTACCACTTGATTGTAATGAATAGCAAAACCATGAGCGAAGGCTAATGTCGCGCCTTCTTTGATGTTTGGCTCGATGACGTCGTTATAAAGCTCTTTTTGAAACTCATCAGGTGTCAAAATCATGATAACGTCAGCAGCTTTTACCGCTTCTTCTACTTCAGCAACTTTTAGACCTGCATTTTCAGCTTTTTTCCATGAGCCTGAGTTGGCACGTAGACCAACCGTCACATCAACGTCAGAATCTTGTAGGTTAAGCGCGTGCGCATGGCCTTGTGAACCGTAACCGATGATGGCAACTTTTTTACCTTGAATAATTGATAAATCACAATCTTTGTCATAAAAAACGTTCATAAATAGAGTCCTTGTCTCAATCATGGCTTGCCATGGATAGTAAACGCTTATGCTGTAATTAATATAGTCACTGGCATAAGCGTCTTGTTGATTTAGATAAATAGTTTTTGATTAAAGTAGAGCTTGATTAAAATAGGTCGTAATGAGTATTAAATACTAAGCGTCTTTTCACCGCGAGCAATACCAATCACACCCGAGCGAACCACTTCCATAATGCGCTCACGTCCGAGCACATCAATAAAGCCGTCAAGCTTTGCCTTGTCGCCAACGATTTGAATCGTGTATAAATTGGCATTGACGTCGACGATCTGCGCACGGAAAATATCTGCACTACGTTTGATCTCTTCGCGCACACTACCAGTCGCTCGTACTTTGATCAGCATCAATTCACGCTCGACGTGTACATTCTCTGTTAGATTGTGCACTTTAACCACTTCAATCAATTTATGCAATTGTTTGGTGATCTGCTCGATTCTCTCTGGTGACGTAATAGTTGTCAATGTTAGGCGAGAGATGCTTGGATCATCAGTAGGTGCGACGTTTAGCGTTTCGATATTGTAGCCACGCTGTGAGAACAAGCCGACTAGCCGCGACAACGAACCCGCTTCGTTTTCCATCAATACCGAAATCAGATGTTGTTGTTGCATTAGGTACGCTCCCCTTTTGTTAACCACATGTCACGCATTGCCTGTCCAGCGATTTGCATTGGATATACATGCTCATTACGATCGACATAAATATCGATAAATACCAGTTTGTCTTTCATTGCCATGGCTTCTGCCAATTGCGCTTCCATAGTCGCAGGGTCAGTGATCTTGATACCAACGTGACCATAACTTTCAGCCAATTTGACAAAGTCTGGTAATGAGTTCATGTAAGACTGGGCGTGGCGACCTTCATACAACATGTCCTGCCACTGCTTCACCATGCCTAACTGGGCGTTATTTAGGTTTAGGATTTTTACTGGCAAATTATATTGTAGGCAAGTTGATAGCTCTTGGATATTCATCTGAATAGAGCCTTCACCTGTGATACAAACGACATCACGCTCAGGGTTAGCAAGCTTTGCTGCCATCGCATATGGTAATCCCACACCCATGGTACCTAGACCACCTGAGTTCAACCACTGACGAGGCTCATTGTATGTGTAGTAAAGTGCTGCAAACATCTGATGCTGACCGACGTCACTGGTAATAATAGCGTTACTGTTAGTCACTTTATCTAGAGCCTGTACCGCGCTTTGTGGCTTGATACCATTGTCTGTACTGGTGTCATAACGCAGACCATGGCGCTTACGCCACTCATTAATCTGTGACCACCAGTCTAGCAATGCGTGTTGCTCTAGCTGCTTGTCCTGACCAACAATCTCTAGCATGTCCGTTAAGACCGACTTCACATCGCCTACGATAGGAATATGCGCCAGAATGGTTTTTGAAATCGAAGCGGGATCGATATCAATATGAATAATAGTCGCATTAGGACAGAATTTTTTGACGTTATTGGTCACACGATCATCAAAACGTGCACCGACTGCCAAAATAACATCCGCATGATGCATACTCATGTTGGCTTCATAGGTACCGTGCATACCGAGCATGCCTAAGAACTGCTCATCTGAGCCCGGGAAAGTGCCCAGACCCATCAACGTATTGGTCACTGGCAGATTTAGACGATGAGCAAGGTCAGTCAACTCTTCATGCGCTTTACTCCAGATCACGCCGCCACCTGCATACACTACTGGGCGCTGCGCAGCGAGCAACGTCTCAACCGCCTTTTTGATCTGACCACTATGGCCTTTGAGCGAAGGCTGATACGAACGTATAAACACCTCTTCTGGGTACTCATAGGCATGTTTTTCGCTAGGGGCGGTCATGTCTTTTGGCACATCGATAACCACAGGACCTGGACGTCCAGACTGCGCAATATGGAATGCCTTTTTGACAATCATAGGAATTTCGCTAGCATGGCGTACTTGGAAGCTATGCTTAACGATAGGGCGTGACACCCCAACCATATCTGTTTCTTGGAAAGCATCTTCGCCAATTAGGCTACTTGGTACCTGACCTGAAATCACTACCATCGGTACTGAGTCCATAAAGGCAGTAGCAATTGCAGTAACGGTATTGGTTGCACCAGGACCTGATGTTGCGAGCACCACACCAGTATTGCCAGTCACTCGTGAATAAGCATCTGCCATGTGACCCGCAGCCTGCTCGTGGCGTACTAGAATGTGTTCAACGGCTTCTTGCTGAAACAGCGCATCATAAATGTGTAGAACAGCACCACCTGGATAACCAAAGATGTATTCGACACCTTCGTCAGTCAGCGCTTGTACCAGCATTTCAGCGCCCGATAGCATTACAGGCTCTGCACTGCCCTCTGCGAGACGTTGTTGCTTTTCTTCAAAATTTTTGGCGGCATTACCCGTTTGGGTATGTCCCGTCATATTCGGACTTTGCGTGGTTTGCGTCACTGTCATCACCTTTTTTTGCGGCGAGAATTTGCAGTATTTTATGAGGAGAGAGAATCCATGTAGGCATTACTTCTAAAGTCGTAAAACGATTGCCAATTCTTGTCCATATCAAGAATATTTGCCTAATGTATTGAGTTACGTTGTTTTTAAAAACAACAAATCACTCAAACACAGCAATGTATTTAAGGTCAGCTTTGTGATGAACGTTTATCGATATACAGTGACAAGATACGAATGCATCTAAAAAAGAGGCTTATTATTGCAAGTGAATACAAGCAAGCACTGATGACAAATTCATTGATACAGCCGTATAGGTATAAACAAATAAGATAAATTCTATAGCCAATAATTTGGCTGTCTCGCAAGCGTATTGACCCTTACGATAGATTTTAAAAACCCTGTACTTACCTTACGTTTAACACAACTGATAGAATCACATATAGTACATTTTAAATAATAAGTTTATCTTAGTCATTGTAGACAGATAAGTCCGGAGACGATGATTAGCGGTTAGTAGTCGCTTGACCACTACGTCTGCTAATCATGATCACAAAGGAAATAAAACTGCGTAAGCTACCGATAAGTAACCCGTAGTCTGCATTCACAAGTGCCACGGCAATATCATAAAAGCCGCTCACTGACCAATCAACTGCTCTTATATTCGATGGTTTAGGCCCTATTGTCAAGAAAAACTTCTAAACCCTATACCTAACTATTAGTTATTAAATAATATACATTGATAAGTATTTTTTGCTAAAATCAAAAGTCGGTGTGTTATTACTATCAATAACATACTCAAATGTTATATTTAACCTTATACCTATCTGTTACTACCAAACAAGAGGATTGCCACTATGGCATATGCATCTATAATCACTACTGCTGCCAAACTGCTAACGAGCACTGCGTGTATGCTAATGCTGTCTATGAATGCCAGTCAGGCTATTCAGGTATATAAATCCATTGGTGCGCATGGTGAAGTCAAGTATAGCCAGCATGCTCCGCAGAATGGCAAAAACATCGAATTGATTGAGTTTCGTAGTGACGGCAGACAAAATAACGCTGGAGAAATGGCAGGCAAAACAGATGCCAGCCAAAGTAATAATACCCAAACGGCAGAAGAGCAGCGTGTAGCCGCTCTTGAGGCGCGTATCAAAGAACAAGAAGCACAGGCCAATGCCCAGCGCTGTCAATCGCTGCGCAATAACCTAACCAACCTAAATGTTGGCGGACGTATCTATGAAATGGATGCAGATGGCAAACGTCAATATTTAGATGGACGTGAAATTGAGCTAAAACGTGAGCGCGTACAACAAGCAATCAATCAGTACTGTGATAGCGCTACGACCTAGTTTTTGTAGCGATGATTACTCAACTATCATCAGCTGCATAACATGGCGAAGGGCTGCTGGCATATCTTGAGCTTGTAGCCCTCGCTGTCCGACCAATAGCATATTGTTACTATAACAATCGCCCGTTTGGTTGACCAACACATCCCCTGCAAACCCATGTATAAGTACTGCTTGATGCAAGCTGCGCGACGCTGATACTAAGTCCTGCTGCGCCAACAATCCAGCAGTCACACCAGATAATACATCACCCATGCCAGCCGTTGCCATACCAGCGTTTCCAGCATTGCAGACGTATACCTGCTTTCGCCCTGATTTTTGCTCCAACACTAATGACCCTGCTCCCTTTAGTACCCAGTCACCACCATAAACCTTAGCGCACTGTGTTATAGCTTGCAGTCTATCACGCTCTACCTTGCTGATTTTTTGATCAAGTAACCTAGCCGCTTCGCCACTATGCGGTGTCATGCATACTCGATGATTTGAGCTATATTCTCGTAGCTCTTTTACCAGTTCATGACTGTCCATATGCAGTGATGCTAAATGATAAAGCCCGTCGGCATCAATCACTATTGATTTTTCATACTCTATAGCTGCCTTTATATAATCGATGAATAGTGCTTTTGCTTTTTCGTCACGGCCTAATCCCATACCGATAGCAATGACGCTGGCTTGTTTTATTAAGGTCTTCACACTATCTGCATCGTGCAAATTAATGGTCATGGCATCTGGCAACGAGGTTAATAATGCACCATGAAAAGCCTCATGACAGGCAACCGTTATCTTTCCAGCACCAGTAGCCATTGTACTAGACGCAGCGAGTATCGCGGCACCGCCCATACCTTGTGAGCCATCGATACGATTTCCGCCAATGACAAGCGCATGACCATAGCTGCCTTTATAACTGTTTTGACGGCGTGCATGCATACTATGTGCAGCCTTTAACAGTATAGCAATGGGTTCAGATGCTGGGCTCGTGCTTTCATTGGCTATGGTATGGTTGCTAGCTTCTTGTGGTCGAGTCAACTCATAAGGTATGAGCGGTATATCAGTGACTTTTCCACTATAATCCATACCATCTTTGGTATGCAGACCGAACTTGCGTGCTATCAGACACAAAGTCACATCAGCTTGTATCGCAACGCGGTCAAATACCTCACCAGTAGAGGCCACCAACCCACTTGGAATATCGACTGCCACTGCTAATGCTTTATGTCGTTGCGTACTATCATTAAAAGTATTAATCGCTTCTTTGTAGATACCTTCTGGCGCACGGTCAAGTCCAATACCAAAGAGAGCATCGATATGCATATCCGCAGATAAGATACTCTCGTTTGAACTATCTTGACGATTATGGATCTCTTCAAAACGTTGATAGTTGCAATTGGCAGATAAGGCTATCTGTAGCGCTTTGGTAGCATCAGTTATGCTACTAGTGTCACTATTTTTGTGATTAGCAATTACTGCCTGATTGTTTATGGCAAGATCACTTTTATCAAAACCGACAGTGATTACTTTGACTTGCCAGCCTGCTTGCTGCAAGTAATGAGCAATGAGCCAGCCGTCCCCGCCATTATTACCCTTTCCTACCCAGATGCATGCCCGATGCGGACAAGTATCATGATGATAAATATGAATATTGGGGTGACTGTTTTCAAAGTATTTTTGCTCATGCAGTTGCTCTATCCGTTGCGTCATCTGCCAAGCGGCTTGTTTCATTAGCCCAAAGCTATCATACCCTTCTGCAAACCATGCTTGCTCCATCGCGTATACTTGCTTGCTACTATACAGTGCCACAGGTTTTGTGTTTTTTATGGGTAATATAATGGTTTGATTTTTCATTTTATGTCCTCTACTGGTCTTTTCTTATATTTCGTACTAGCTTAGCAAAAGCTAATATCGACTTATGTATCGATATGACTGTAGGTTTATTTTCTTTTATACTTGCGCTCGTCACTCACTGGCTTATCATATCGGTATACCCATCACTCATGATCAAACACAAAACATCCAATCGAACCAAATAAGCGTCTATATCTATGCATACTGATAAAAACAAGATTGCCATTAGCGACGCCTATGTATTTTCAACCACAGCAGATGTTAAGCAATGGATCAAAGCGCAAGCACAAGCACTAGGGTTTGCTGACTGTGGATTTCTATCTGTCCACCACCCTTTGTTTACTAAGCAAATTGAACAGTTACAGCAATGGCTCGGTAAAGGCTATGAGGGTCAATTACAGTTCATGCATAACAACCACCATCTGCGTGCTCATCCTGAGGAGTTAGTAGATGGTGCAAAGACCATTATCAGTGTACGAATGGATTATCTCACTCAGGCACCGACGCCGCGTGCTGTTACGGACAACGATCATCCCAATCAAGGTATCGTCGCGCGGTACGCTAGAGGTCGTGACTATCATAAGACAATGCGTAGCCGCTTGAAGCAATTGGCCTTGAATATAGAAGCAATGCTTCCTGAATGGCAACATCTAGGTATCGGTGCAGAAAACGAGTTTGTTTTTAGACCTTTTAGCGATTCTGCACCTATATTTGAGCGACCTATCGCAGATGCTACAGGTCTTGGCTGGACAGGCAAGCATACGTTATTGATCAACAAACAAGCTGGCTCATTCTTTGTACTGGGTGAGTTATTTTTGAGCCTTGAGTTACCTGATGATGAGCCTGTCAAAGAACACTGTGGTAGTTGCAGCGCTTGTATTGATATATGCCCCACCCAAGCGATTATCGCGCCTTATGAGCTCAATGCATCTGCCTGTATCTCTTATTTAACGATTGAACACGATGGTATTATCGATACTAAGTACCGACGTGCAATCGGCAATCGGGTGTTCGGCTGTGACGATTGCCAGCTGATATGCCCATGGAATCGTTATGCCAACCTTACTACCGTCGAGGACTTCGCGCCAAGACATGGTCTTGATAACAGCAGTTTGCTTGAATTATGGCAATGGCAGGAAGCGGACTTTTTAAAAAATACACAAGGTAGTCCCCTTAGACGCACAGGCTATATCAATTTTTTGCGTAATATCGCGATTGGTTTGGGCAACGCCAATGCTAGTTTGGAAGTGGTTGAGCAACTGAAATCTAAGTTGACTATACATAATGCTATGCTCGACGAACATATCGAATGGGCATTGGATGAGCAGTATAAAAAATTAAATCCTAATAGCGAGCTAACCACTTCATAGATACGAATAAATATGTGAACTCATTATTTGATCTGATAGAAATCCACAAAAAAAGCCTCTTAAACATGAGAGGCTTTTTTATATTTAGTCGACTCTACTCAATCTCTAAGCACTTTTGAGAATTATGGCTTAGGAATGCGTAGTACTTGACCTGGATAAATTTTGTCTGGATCAGATAGCATTGGCTTGTTGGCTTCGAATATTTTCATATAATCACCAGATTCGCCATAAACATCTTTAGCAATTTTAGATAAACTATCGCCAGACTTTACGGTATACATGGTTGATTCAGGCGCATCTTCTTCGATGTCGATATTGTCAATAACTTTTGCGACGTTCTGCACATTACCAATAGCGATGATGGCTTTTTCGCGATCAGCTTGAGTCTTAGCATTACCACTAATCTCTGCAGTATCTGTAGAACCATTATATTTGATTTTTAGATTGCTGATATTTAGGTTTTGCTGCTGAATACGACGTAGCAAGATGTTAGCAACTGACTGTGCTGAAGGCTCACTGCTTTGAACTGGTGTATTAGCATCTGCTTTGGTTTCAGATTTTGCGTCATGCTTTTCGTCATCACGGTTAAAAATCTTGTCACCGATATCCTTTGCGAAACTGAACATACCCATATAACTACTCCTTAAATTTTTATTATTCATCGTTGTTTTTTTGATGATGTGTAATAAAGCATTGTCTTGCTCTATTCCTAATTACCATGATGAGTATAGACAAAGGAGAATAAAGTAAATAGTAAGAGTATGTTGAGTAATGTTGGATTGACGTAGCTTATGTTAATACAACTTAGTAGTCCAAAGTTCATACATATGAAAACCAGTATATCTAGCATAGTCAGCATATAAAGAAGAACAGACGCATAAAAAAACCGCCTATCTATAAGATAAGCGGCATCACAAAACTATCAACTGTATAGCAAATTATAGCTGAGCTTGTACGTAATCGATTGCTTTTTGAACAGTAGTCAATTCTGCAGAATCTTCATCAGGAATAGTGATACCAAAATCACTTTCAAAAGACATAACCAGTTCAACTAGGTCCAATGAATCTGCACCTAAGTCTTCCATGAACGAAGCATCATTGTTGATGTCTTCAACATTCATACCTAATTGCTCAGCTACTGCTGCTTTTACTCTTAGTTCGATATCATTACTCATATAGATCACTCCGTTATCATCTATTATTTTTGATAAACTGCTATAGCGCTTAATCTAAGCTTTATAGCATGGTATATAAAATGTATTTGCCAGATCAGCATTGCTGTCTGAGTACTCTATGACATAGTGTACAGTCTGTCTGATGTCTAATAAAGCCCTGCTATCATACAGGGCTTTGACTCAAAAGTATCCGTCATTATAGCACCCTTTATTATAGTTTACACTCGTTCACACAGTTTTTTATTATAACTGTGTAACGCCTACATATACATGCCACCATTGACAGGAATAACAGCACCTGTGATATAGCTGGCCTCATCGCTGGCTAAGAAATGTACGGCTGCTGCAATGTCTTCTGGCTGGCCAAGACGGCTGATAGGAACAGCATCTAGCATAGAGTTCAATAGGCGCTCATCAAGCTCATCTGTCATATCCGTTTCGATCAAACCTGGTGCCACACAATTGATAGTCACTTGGCGTGAACCGATTTCACGTGCAAGCGTACGGCTGAACCCTTCTACACCGGCTTTGGTCGCAGCATAGTTAGATTGACCTGCATTGCCCATTTGAGCGACGACGGAGGTTATATTGATAATGCGACCACGACGTGCTTTCATCATGCCACGTACTGCACGCTTACTCATACGGTATACTGATGTCAAATTGGTATCGATGACGTTTTCCCAGTCTTCATCTTTCATACGCATCAGTAGACCATCTTGGGTGATACCTGCGTTGTTGACGAGTACCTGTACCGCACCGTAAACGCTTTCGATCTCTTCAAACAGTTTATCAATTTGGGCAGTATCACGTACATCTAAAACACGGCCAATACCGCCAGTATCGTGAAGATAATCATCAATCAGCTCAGCACCTTTCTCTGTAGTGGCTGTGCCAATGACGAAATGTCCTTCTTTCGCAAAGCGTTTAGCAACTGCCTTTCCAATACCGCGGCTAGCACCAGTCACTAATGTAATCGTACGGCTCATAATAACACCTCTAATAATTTTTCTAGACGGGCAGGCTTGTCAGTCGGATAGCTTGCGATCGGCTGTGCTTGACGCTTCGCCAAATTGCTGAGGACATTACCACTGCCACACTCGATTAATATATTAATTTGTTTGTCAGCCAACTCTTGCATGGTTTTTGACCACAATACAGGTTCACTTAGCTGTTCAGTTAAGGCTTGCTTGATGCCCGCTGCACTGGTCTCAACACGCGCATGGCGATTTTGAATCACAGGGATAGTAGCCTGATCAAATTTAATCTCTGCTAATATCTCAGCTAAGGCATTACTTGCAGGTTCCATCAGTGCGCAATGAGATGGCACACTTACCTTTAGGGGCACAGATTTTTTGCCAGTATTTTTTACTTTGTCGATAACAGCGTTGACGCCCGCAGCATTACCCGAAATAACCACTTGCCCTGGACTATTAAAATTAGCAGCACCAACTACAGCAGCTTCAACATGTTCTGTTGCTTGCTCACATAGGTTTTCGACTCTATTGTCTTCAAGTCCTAATACGGCAGCCATAGCAGTATCAACCCCTACAACAGCCTCTTGCATCAACTGACCACGCTTATGTACTAAGGTCACGGCATCACCAAGCGATATCACATTGGCAGCACATAACGCGCTATATTCGCCAAGAGAATGCCCCGCTAAATAACAAGGCGTTTCTTTTAGTTGTTGTTGTAAAACACGCCAAATAGCAATGCTAGCTGTCAATAGCGCTGGCTGAGTGTATTGAGTTTGATTGAGTTTATCTTCATCTTGACAGATTGCCCACAAATCCTCACCAAGCGCCTCACTCGCTTCGGTAAACGTATCACGTATCTCTGGGTAAGTTTCAGCAAGCTCACTTGTCATTGAGACGGCTTGAGATCCTTGACCAGGAAAAATAACCGCGATACGAGCGGGTTGCTTTTTTACCATATCGGGTACAGAAGCCATAACCAATATTCCTTATCTGATTAGAATATCCCTAAAAACAATGGGGTTTATTATATTATTAGATGTTATACAAAGCCGCTACTTCGACTACCTGTCTACGACAACGGATTGTCAGTAAACTATACACTGACGCAAGCCATTATCATAGCGGATGCGTATCAAGCGATGATAGTGAAGCGCTGTGCGAACCAAAAGACTAATGACATTATCATGCTCTATTATCTACTAGGAACAGAAGCTCGTTTAGGTAATGATTAGAGTCATAAATAACAAAAAGCCAAGTTATCCAGCCACATAATATATGATAGCGAAATAACTTGGCTTTTTTAGCTCGAAGCTTATTGACTAATAATAATCAGGCAAAACAATGACAGTCACCAGTACTATCACTGCTTTGCTCGAATTATCATAGAGTCAATGTCTTAGGCGTCTTGACTTACTTTAAATAGCTGACGGCCACGATAGAAACCATCTTTAGTCATGTGATGACGACGATGTTTTTCACCAGTAGTAGCGTCTACGCTTAGTTCAGCAATTTCCATACGGTGATGTGAACGGCGCATGTCACGACGAGAACGGCTTTTACGACTTTTTTGAACAGCCATGATATAGCTCCTATACTTAAAAGGGATAAGCTTAAAATTCAGCTTTAGTCGATACTGACAGAGGCTATATAATCATAACAACCTAAGTCTTAAGCATCATTAGTTAAATAAATTGTTACCTACATAAAGCGCTAACTATGTCTGAAATTTATGAAAAATTTACCTAGTCAGCTTCTATCAGCACGCAACAGGTTGCTCGAATGCAATAAACCGGACATTATACGCATGTTTATTGAATTAATAAAGCCCTGCCTTGCACTCTTCTGTGCAAAGCCGACAAAAGGCTCAATAAATACATCTAGCAAGTCAATTCTGTATTTATAATTTGCCTTTTAATGAAGCCAAAGCTGCAAAAGGATTTTCGGTTTCTTCTTCTTCTGGTAGCTCGCCGAACTGCTCAACTGACATTTCACAGTCGTCATGTTTTGGCGCCATTGGTGTTTTGAGCAAAATCTCATCTTCTACCAGTTTTTTGAATGGTAATAATCGCTCAGGAGATTGCTCAGTGACGATTTCATCGAGCAACAAGTAATCTTGCTCATCATTGACCAAGCGTACTTGGCTATCGTTTTCAAGTAGCGCAATATCGTAGTCATCAGACAAGTCTATCGCAATTGGCTGTAGACAACGTTGACACGTCAACCAGACATCACCTACCAAAGTGAATGCCAGATGCAAAACATTATTGCGGCGATAAAGCGTCGCATTCAACTGAATATGTGATTGTTCATGCTCTGTACTTAGTGTAGTAGCAAGACGATCAAATAGTTTTGGATCAACCTCTCCTGACCACTCATAACCCGTGTCAGCCCACTTATCTAATGAAATATGATCAGGCATGCTAGTAGATACGGACGCTTTTTTATTGTCAGCGTAAGGTGCTGACGGCTTAGTTTCTGAAGTGCTTGACATGCGAGGCCTCATTCATAAAAACGGTGTATAATATTGCCTGCCATACTAACGGAAAGTATCAGGCTACGCTAGCGGTAGTATGTTAATATTTTTTGACAGAAAACCTATCTAAGTCTCTATACTTGCTCCTTTTTCATTCAGATAATCTTTCTGTTCTTGGTGCCTATTTTTTAGTGTTTATTGAGTCAATATTTTATTTATGGATCTGTCTAACAACACAACTGATTTTTCTAACTTACTTTCTTCTATTGACGTTAATGTACTTGTCGAGCGCATTACTCAGCAAAACAGCGACCTAGCAAAAACATCTACTAAGTCAGAATGTTCTGACAGTAATAAATGCTTAAAAGAATGGAAACGTCAGTGGCAAAAACTGTCTAGCATCAATCTTGAGTACGGTCGTCAAGCAGTAGAAGCGACTGATAGCGAGCGTGCAGCTACTGATTGGCTGATAAGTCTATTCAATACATTGTTCAGTGAGCAGCAGGTTATGTTGGTCCGTAGTAATAGTGAGCCTGAATACTTCCCTATTCAGGGTAATCAACCTGCCAGAATCGAATTCGCCCATGGTTTTTTTGCAAGTGCTTTGCATGAAATCCACACATCTCCTTATAGGTTGACATGCTAGAAACCTCTTATTCTAATAGTGTACATCGCTATATTATTTGTAGGCATCTAAATTAAAACTATCACTTCGGTGATTATTACAACCTATCAGAACAAATCACTTTTACCTATCCAAAAGATAATGGTCGTTCTATCAATTAGGTATCATAACAATTAAGTTTTTCAGGTATCTTTCACATCTTCAGAAGCATTCTTTCTAATATCATCCTATCTAAGCTATAAACGCGGACATGATGCGCTTCGCTACGTCTATCTATTAATGGTTACTTTTGATCAATCGTACCATCCTCTAATCCAGTAGATTTTATCTATGTCAGATAGGTAGAAGTAAAAGTAGTTTTCTGCTATTCATGTTTATCATTAACGTCTTTGCACATAGTATTGTCAGTTGCAAGATATCGAATCATATGAACACGGATATAATGATGGTAATATTAAAGCACGCGAGTGTAGATAGAAGCAGACCCAAGGATGTAATTCACCACGGTGATATTAGGTCTTAATGCTTATCTATTCACTAAGCGAATAAGCTGACTAGCTATAGCATTATTATGTTTGTGGGCAGAATAGTTATTCTTTATTTCGGAGATGGCTGGACGAGAGTTAGTGATACTGGACTAGTAATCTTACATAGGTGAAATGATTTGATAAATATGATTGAATAGCACAATTAATTATGTTTCATCTTTCGATACTGGCTGTGAAAAGCAATACTATAATAGCTTAGCAACGTCGGGCTCAAACTATAAGAGCTAATTATCTTCGAGCGCTATCTTAGTATAGTGAGCATGTAGCAAAGCTTTTACTTCCTTGCTAGTTGCAATTTTACCTTCCTCAAAGTCTTGAAAGATGTGCTGAGTATCTGGGTTAATAGGAATATTATCGACTGCGAAGCTGCCCAAAGTATCAAAGTTAATGCGGCGGCGCTTTTCTATTTCTTGTTTGCTAACGAGGATAGGACGATCATCGGTAATCGATGCTTCAAATTTAGAATCTTCCATACTAGCTCCTATCAGTAGTAATAAAATTGTTCAGCAAGTCAGATAGTCTTCTATCTAGACAATCTTTCTCTCATTGCTATGTCTTATTCGGCTGATTTAATTGTATTAGTGATTTAGACATCGGTAAATCATGATTGTTTAATATCAAGAGCTATTGTGACTGAATAATTCGTACTTCTAGCATCTCCTAGAGTTGCGTAACTTACTTGCTCTAAAGTTTTTTGGGACCTATATGGGCTGAATAGCTCATCAAGAGTATGGTGAAAACCACCATCATCTACTGCAAATACATAATCAAAAAATATTTTGGCCATTGCAGACTGAGGGTGGCTAGCATCGCGAAAAGATTTATTGTGACTCCAACTACCACTGTATATTTTATTGAATACTCTCTCTATATTACCAGAAACAGAATTTGAAGCATGTTTTCGAGTAATACCTGGTTTTTGCACGTATGCAGCAGCATTTTCCACAGACTTCCAAATGATATAATGCATGGTTGATACAGAGCATTCAGCTAAACATGATCTGAGAATACTAATTAGCTTTTCGCCAATAGGCGGTGCTAGATAGTTCAATCTTGACCTAGTAATCAGGTAGCTTAAACACTCTCCTAGCTGTAACTTTTCACACCAGTTCTTAAATTGATCATTCGCTACTAGAGCACTGGTATTTTTCTGAGATTTAGCGTTTATCAAGATTTTAGTAAGATTCTCAATACTATAAGCAAACTCAAAGATCGCTTGATAGAAATCTATCTCTAGCTCTTTTTCTTCGTTGATAGTTACGTATTCGTAGCTATTTTCAGAAGCGAGTATGAGCAGATTTCGGTTAAAAAGATGCTGTAGTATCTCTTCATCTAATTTAGAGAACGGTGATAAAGGTAATGATAAATTGTCACGTAGAGAGACTGTATTCCTTATATTATCTGCCCCTAGGCTCTCTACAGTCGCTGCGAGTAGAAGTTTATCCACATCGTTAAGCTCAGTGACTGAAGGAATACTGCTTAATTGAATGCTTCGGCATTGATTGATGTACTCTAGAGCGGTCTGTCTCTTTTCTTCTGCTAAACGGTCTTGTTTAAGACGATACTCTAAGTACTCTTGATCCATTCTTTTTTCAAGCGCCGCCCTGCAATCATCACACCGCCATCTAATAAGATCCAATCGAGTTAGCTGTGTGAACCGCCCCGACTATATCGGAGGCTGATCTACTTGAGTCAGGCAGCGATGCCTGACAGGGTTAAATTATCATAATACCGCTTTTCAAACTCAAAGGGTGACACATATCCAATCGTGCTATGTAGACGCTTCTTGTTGAACCAATCCACCCACTCAAGGGTTGCCAGTTCAACATCGTTCACACCAGTCCAGTTCTGCTTTAAATAATGAATCACCTCAGACTTGTAAAGCCCATTGACCGTTTCAGCCAATGCATTGTCGTATGAATCGCCTGTTGTACCAACAGAAGCAATCACGCCAGAGTCCGTCATCTTATCGGTATAGCGAATAGATAAGTACTGAACCCCTCGATCACTGTGATGAATGACATCTTTGGGATTGTTTCTATCTGTTATCGCTTGATTTAATGCCGCCATTACCATATCCGTGTTCATACGATTCGATACTTTCCAGCCGACAATAGCGCGAGCAAATACATCAATAATAAAAGCGGTATAAACCCAGCCGCTCAATGTCTTGATATAAGTAAAATCTGCAACCCACAGCTGATTAGGACGATGGGCATTAAAGTTACGATTGACCAAGTCGTCAGCACGCTTTTGGTCGTCACGGCTGTTGGTGGTAATCTTACCCTTACCGCGCCAGACACCTTGTAAGCCGTGCTGACTCATTAAACGCTCGACGGTGCAGCGTGCGATATAAATGCCATCTGCCTTCATCTGCCGCCAGACTTTGCGAGCACCATAGCGGCATTTGCTGTCCTGCCAGATGCGTTTAATCTCGCTGAGATAGTAGTCGTCATGCTGACTGCGCAGTGAACGCCTTTCAGGGCAGCACTCTAGGTCTTTAGCACGGTGATAGGTTGACGGGGCAATCGGTAGTACTCTACAAATCAGCTCGACCCCATAACTACCTCTATAGTCATCAATAAACTGAACCATTATCTGGGTGGACGGCCCTTCTCCGCCTGGGCTTCAAGACCAGCAGCCTTACGTATAATCTCATTGGCTTGCTTGAGCTCTCTGCATTCGCGTTCAAGCTCTTTGATACGCTCTTTGTCACTTTGAGCCTGCACTGAGGCGGGAATGGTTTGGTCTATGTGCTTTTTATGCCAGGATCGCAGTGTCTCAGGCGTACAGCCAATCTTTGACGCTATGGCTTGAATGGCTGACCATGTAGAAGGATAGTCGCTCGACGCTTCAATCAGCATGCGAACGGCGCGTTCTTTAATCTCAGGAGTGTAGGTTTGTCTTTTCATTGTCGTATTCTCTCAGAATGTTGAGTCTCCGACAATCCCGGGGCGGTTCAGTGAGCGAGTATAGCAAATCTTAGTTGTACCGCAGTCTATGCATTGGCAGTCTAGTACGACAAGATGAGCATTTATTTTAACGATACTAGGTATATCCTGATGCTTAACATCAAACTCTTGACCTATTTCTTTACAGGTATATATAAAACCACTTCGTTTATCGCCTTCTCTTAACCAGTACCTCTCACAGATCAGCTTATTAGTTTCTGTTATATCTGGCTGATACTCTAGTTTTGTTTTCATACTCACCTCATAATACCGACTATATCCCGTGGATATTATAGCCCACCACTGTGAGTATTGCTATTTTTAGCAGTGGTTGGTGAGATGAAGACAGATGAACGCATGATAGCCTTTGGAAAGCGTATCCGTGATGTGCGCAGAAGCAAAGGAATATCTCAAGAAGTGCTGGCAGAGATGGCAGATATTGATCGAAGTTATATGGGAAATATCGAGCGTGGAGAGAAGAATGTCACTCTCAAAAAGGCCTATGATATTTGCGATGCATTGGATATAGATATTAAGGATCTAGTCTAAATTGTTCGATTCATAATAATATGATAGTTAACTATAGTCAGTCTAGAATAAAAGAGATACAACCCATATCATGAAACAGCTTAGGTAGATTATTCTCCATCCAGCCTTGACGTAGAAATTTTGCCTGTGCCCACTTCTTTTCAATGGGATTTAGATCAGGGCTGTAGGGTGGCAACCAAAGAATACGAGAGACCATCCCAGATTCTGTGTAACTGACGTTTAGATTAAATACTTACACAAAATTTAGGAAGGTCTCTGAAAATTAACCACCTGACACAACTCGTCACCTACTAACAGATCTTGGCGGTCATAAAAGTTGCCCCAACGCTTATAATTATTATCCGTTCTCGACTCAGGGTTATAAGTAATGGCGATGTAGGTTTGAATTTTATTAGTGTCCTAAATTAGTTGACCACCACCAGATTCTTATCAAAGACTTCATCATCTATTATTCGCCAAACGGCAACTTGCTGATGGTCTTTGGTGGTGACTAGATTTAAAGTTTGTTCAATCATTGCTTGAGGTCTCATATCCTTATGATGTTTATTTGCTTCAAACCCAGTTACTTTACACTTAGCGGTTTAATTAAGCTACTTACTTGAGCTATTTGCTTCAGTTATTAGGCTTGGCTACTTACTCAACTTCAATATTCTAAAGGCGCCCTGAATAACTAAAGCAAATACGATGCTACCAATAATCAAATCAGGCGTACTAGAGTGTAACCAATTAACCAAAATCCCTGCAACAATTACCCCTAAATTGATAATCACATCGTTTGAAGTGAAAATCATACTGGCTTGCATATGGGCTTCTTCTCCTTCTTTGCTTTTCGATTTTTGTAGTAAATAGAGGCAAATCAAGTTTGCAATTAGCGCAAGAATCGATATGACTATCATGGTAGAAAAGTCAGGTAACTGCTCATTGCCAAAGAAACGTCTTAGTACTTCTAAAAAACCAAGAATCGCTAGCGTAATTTGAAAATATCCGGCAATTCTAGCAATCCGTTTTTTCTTAATGACCGTTCCACCGACCGCAAATAAGCTAATTCCGTACACCAAGCTATCTGCTAACATATCTAAGCTGTCGGCGACCAACCCCATCGAACGAGAAATCAGTCCCGTGCTCATTTCAATAATAAAGAAAGCAAAGTTAATGACCAGCACTATCCATAGTAGCTTTCTTTGCTCAGCATCTTTTTTGTGACTAGAGTCAGCATCAATTTTAAAATTATTGTTGGGATCAGAGGGGTCAATGGTTTCGGTCGAGAGTAGGGTGTCTCCTAATTTTAGGTCATGAATAGCAGTCTCTATCCCTTCTATATTGTCATGATGAAACACAGTTAATTGACGGTTAGGAATGTCGAACTCAAGATGTTCAATATTCGAGTGGCCCTCTAATTTCATTCGGATTAGGTTTTCCTCCGAAGGGCAGTCCATCTTCGATATTTTAAAAGTTGTTTTATTCATAGTTACATTTATATCCGGGTGGTGGTTCAAAAAGTAGGCTGAAAAAAAACAGGCTGAGAAATTGATAAATAGTGAAATGCAAATGACACTATACATCAAATGCCCAGCCTGTCTAAGTAACATTACCTTCCAGTTCACATTTTATAAACATACTCAAGTATAAAAAGTATTTTTCCGTATAGAGTGAATACGACGCTAGTTCATTTTGTTTGTGATAATCGGCATCAATGTGCTTATTTATTACGCTTACTTTCTAAAAATATCATGTCAATTATAATCAATGCGACACCGACACAGACACCTATATCTGCAACATTGAAAAGAGGATAATTCCAGACATCAGCATAATGCACATGGATAAAGTCAACCACTTTACCAATTCTTAAACGATCGATTAAGTTGCCAATCGCACCACCAAGCATTAAGGCCAACCCCATAGATAATAGCTTGGCTGCACGTGGCGCTTTGATTAAATAAACCGTTAAAAAGATAGCCATTACAAAAGCTACGCCTGAGAAAAACCATTTCTGCCAACCGCCAGCGTTGGCTAAAAAGCTAAATGCTGCCCCATAGTTATAAGCGAGTGTCCAGTTGAGAAATGGTTCAATGACCGGTACGGGGTCATTGAACGCTAATGTGGTTTGGGCCAACCACTTAGTCCATTGATCAAGTATTAATACCATTATCGCCAACAAATACCAGATAAAAGCGCGACTGCCATTGGCAACCATTTTTGGTATTTTGTCCAACTTATCTTTAGGTGTTATTGAGTTGCCTGAAGTCACGTACATAGCTTTAGGCGTATGATTTATGGTTTTAGAGTCAATCGATTGATGAGTACTACTCACAGCTATAGGTACCTTCTTGTCAGCAATATTAGTACTAGCCGATTCAACGCTATTCAATTTAGTACTATCTAATCTGTCGGTAGATTCAGTCATAGTTGTTTCCTTTATCTATGTTTATACAATGAACAATGTTAAACGTATATGTTTTTGGTATACGATTATTAATCGCGCCACTTTCATAAACGGCTCCACTTACCGCTCTGGTATTATGAAACTTACGGTAATAATTTTTTATTAGGGAATCTGTTGATTGATTTCAACATTAACCTGAGTCTGTTCAACGCTAATCATTATAGGATTACCCGATAAGTCGCCTGATTCTGCTATGGCATTACCGCTATGACTAATACGAGCAACGACTGCTAACTGAGTTTTGTCACTACGAGCTGAATTTAACGTGCGATCTGGCATCATCGCATCAAGATTGCTTAAGCGGATACTAGCCTCACCTTGCTTGATAATACTAATGGGTAAACGTTTGGCGGCAAACGGAGGGCCCCCTTTCACATCACGTATCGCTACAAACAACACATCATCAGCTTTCACTAACGGTAATAAATTAGCGTTAATTTTCACTGTCACGTCAATACCTTCTAGCGCTTGCTTTTCTTGCGTGCTAACGTAGTTGCTTAACTCATCTAAGCTTGCTAAAGCTTTAGTATGATCACCTGGTTTGGCCACAATGCTGCCTTGTAAGCGTTTAATCCAACCTTGCGCTTGGGCAAAGTTACTACCACGTGCCTCACCCATTGCCATTAGCATCTGCGCACCTTCATGCTGTGGATTTTTGGCAAGGACATCTTGTAATACACGGCGGCTACTGGCATCAAGCTGACCTTTATTGGCAAAAAAGCTAATCTGCGCATAAGTGGTCGCAATCTCTTCATTGTCTGGTGACAGACGGTAAGCGCGTGACAAAGCTTCAATCGCTGAGTCGGTAGCTTCAAGCGATAAAAACAGCTCTGACAAACGCATCCAGCGATCAGGATCATCGGCATGACGATAAACGTTGGTCTGCATCGCGCTGATAAGCTGCTGGCCGTTTTCGATTGCCCATACAGGTGGCTGATCGATTTTGCCAGTCAACAAGTCATCAGCGACTTTTCCGACCTTGTCTTCGGCCGTCCACAGATCAAACACAGGCGTTCGGTCACCCACCATCAGATACGCCAGCGCAGCCAATACAGGCACCCAAACCATGAGGATCAAGCGGCTTTTGATACCAGGGGTGACCATCGGCGTGACTTCACGCTGGGCATCCAATAGCTGACGCTCCAGTTCCAGCTTTTGATTTTGATAATGGCTATTATTAATAGTACCGCTGTCTTTATCTGTTTGTAGCTCAGCTAAACGTTCGCGAAATACTGCAACATTAATATCTAGCAGTTGATTGTCTATTGGTTTGGACTGCAAACGCGGTGCTCGTAGCCATGGCATAATAGCAATTAGCGCAAATATAAGAGCAATCAGCAAGCTTAGAGCTACAAATAAGCCAAAAGTAGAAAATAGAGTCATTTTTTGTCCTCTATGCTAGTAATATCGTGGTCGACATTCTCAGCTTGCGATAATAGACGATCAAGCTCAGCCTTTTCCGCAGAGGTCAAGGCAGCAGTACTGTTCACTGTAACGCCGTTTTGGCCACGGGCGACAACTTGGCGGCGTTTACTTTGCCAAAACCACCCTATCAATAATACGATCAGTAGCAATGGCGGAAAAAACCATAAAATCCATGTCGATGGACGTACAGGCGGCTTGTAGCTGATAAAATCGCCGTAGCGCTCTTGCATATAATCCCGGATTTCCGCATCACTACGTCTGTCTTTAATCAAATCATAGACTTTTTGCTTTAAGTCTTGGGCAATCGGCGCATCAGAACCTGCCAAGTTTTGGTTTTGGCATTTCGGGCAACGTAGCTCTTCGATTAGCCCTCGATATTGGGCTTCTTGTTGTGCAGAGTCAAAATCATATACCTCTATCGCCGCATAGCTGGTCACACTTAGGAGACAGGCAAGTATTAAGCTCGCTACTTTTATCGTAACGGCCTTTATTGAACGGGCTATCATTTGCACACCTCTTCAACCTGAATCGCATCTGGACTGACGTTATTATCATTGGCATCATTGAGTACCGTTAAGCAAGGCTCAATACGATCTTGCCAGTTACTCTCGTTAATCTCACCAACAATGTGCTGGCGAATAACGCCTTCACCATCGACAGTGAAAGTCTCAGGCGCACCCGTCAACCCTAAGTCCAAGGCAAACTGGCCGGACAAATCCTGAATAGACATCGAAAAGGGATCACCGCCTCGGTTGAGATAGCTGAGCGCATCACCGATATCGTCTTTATAATTCACGCCAACCAGATTGACACCACGCTCCTCTAGCTGCATCAAAAAAGGATGCTCAATAACGCAAGTTGGGCACCAAGAGCCCCAAATATTCATCAAAAAGGGCTCATCAGGTAAGTTGTCATTGGTCATGATCCGACTGGTATCGGACAACAATGGCAGCTCAAACGCTGGTACTGGGCGTTCAAGCGCGGTATTGGTTACGATTTCAGTCGGCTGCCCCAAACGAAAATAAAGCATAACCATAACAGCAGCAAAGATGATCAGCGGGATCAAAAACCATATTCTAATTTGGCTTTTTTTCATTGTTCGATTACCTTTTGTTTCAGGGGGTTGCTCGGAAAAATGATTAGACTTAGTCATTTTGCTTCTCCCCTATTAGTGTCGTGTTATTAGTAGTGCTTTTAACATCTAAATCAGTAACCGTCGTAAAGCCTGACTTACTCGCTGCAATTTGTGCAGGGGTCTTGGATGTTTTGAGACGATAGCGCCTATCAAGCATACTCAGCAGACCACCCAATGCCATAATAATAGCGCCGAGCCATATCCAACGAATTAATGGTTTTACATAAATCCTTAATGCCCATTGGTTACTACCATCGGCAATAGGTTCGCCCAGTGCGACATAAACATCGCGCATTAGGCTAGCATCAATGGCCGCCTCAGTGGTCGGCATAGTGCTAATGATATAAGTACGCTTTTCTGGATTCAGTTTCGCCACTTCACGACCGTTTTTGGATACCACGACTTGCGCCTGCGTTGCATCAAAGTTACTACCCTTTATTTCAAAAAATTCAGTTACTTCAAAATCGTAACCTTGAACATTGACTGTATC
>NZ_JAMYEB010000017.1:0-56331 GCF_033790785.1 Psychrobacter sp. PP-21
AATCCCATCGAGAAAAAGTGGGCTCAAGTGAAGTTTTTACGCCAAGGTTGGATGGAAAATGACTTATCTAAATTGTTTTATGATATTCATCCAAAACATAACTCTTTTGTAGTGCAGTGACTATAGTTTAGCTGAGAACATAGTTAGTGTTTTTGATCAGAGAAGTTCTTACTTACGTAAAGACTTAAGAAACAGGTTAGAGTTAATAAAAGAAAATACTAATGAAAAAAATTTTTATAACATTAATCCATATGATGTAATTAGTAATCTAGATCAACTTTATCAAGGATATTCTCCAAATTCACTCACATTGTTTGGTAAAATTTATTCATTGGATAACATACAAAGGGAAAATTATATTGATAGCTACAATTTAGAAGAAAATAAAATTTTACTTGGTGGATTAGTATCAATTAAAGAAAACCTATTAGTTATATCAGATGCTATTGATAGAAAAATATATAGACCAACCTATGATAAAGAATACAAAACAATCAGACCATTTTATAAGTCAAATAATTTTAATATCGATGATTTATATGCACAATTAACAACTTCTGGTATGCAGAAAAGAATTGATTCTGTACTTACTCATACTGATAATTTATTATACTTCCTTCAAAGAAAATTAAATATCGATTTTGAAGGTTTTATTCCACCTAAGTTAACACCATTTGCAAGAAAGTCTAGTTTCTATCTGACAGTATATAATTACTTAGAAGATTGGTATTCATTAGGTAACCCTAACATTGGAATTGATCACGATTTGGCTAAGATTAGGTCAACATCCAAAATTTATGAACTATTTACAATGTATAAGTTGATTGATGCTTTACACAAAGATGGTTGGAAAATTACTAGCTCGGTAGAACATCCTTTTTTTAAACGTTTTATTCCATCTCAAATTAATTTTTGTAAAGAGGATTCTTTTTTAAACCTCTATTACGAGAAAAAAATTCTTGGATTTAATGAAAATACTCAACATAATGACTTAGTGGCTTTGAATAAGAATAATCCAAAAAGTCAATATAATTATTACAATCCGGATTTCGTTCTAGTAAAGAAAGTTCAGGATGATATAAGTTACTATATATTCGACTCTAAATACAGTAGTTCAAACACATTAAGAACTCATAAAGTATTAGATAGTTTATATGAGAAATATTTTAGTAATATGGCTATTTATGATCAGTTTAACAATATATTGGATAAACGCTCTATCAAATGCGTTAATGCCATTCACCCCTTTGGAGACAATTCACTAACGAAGTGGTCAAATAAATTGCCACAGATAGTTCCTGATATATCTTCCATATTGTTATCACAAGATGTAAATGATCTTAGCAAGGTTCTGAGCTTAATAAATAAGTAATTGAGTATTTTCCTGTCAGCTATCAATATTTGTTTAACACTGTATTTAAAATTATTTCAGATATGTATCAAGCAGAAACATCGAATATAAGCAGATAATAATCGCAACCTCTTCTATCTTAAGATACAAAAAAGCCCAGTCATCACGACTGAGCTTTTTTGTATTTAGCTTAACTAATTACTAGCCTGCTTCTTTATTCTCGCTTGCCAATTGACGTAGTACGTAGTGCAACACACCACCATGACGCACATATTCGCGCTCTTTTGGCGTTTGCAGACCGACATTGACTTCAAAGGTCTCGCTCGACCCATCAGCACGTGTAGCCGTGACTTTGGCGGTTTTGCTTTCACCATTATCCAGACTCGTGATGCTCAATACTTCAGAACCATCTAGTTTGTAGGTTTCTGCATTTTGACCGTCTTTAAACGTCAATGGCAACACACCCATACCGACGAGGTTTGAGCGGTGAATACGCTCAAACGAGCTGGTCAACACGGCTTTTACACCTAGCAAGATAGTACCTTTGGCTGCCCAATCACGGCTCGAACCAGAACCATACTCTGACCCACCAAGTACGACGAGCGGACGCTTGTCTTCTTTATATTTCATTGCTGCATTATAGATAGGCATTTCTTCGCCATCTTGTAACGTAGCGCTGTCATCCTTGAAGTAGTAGGTATAACCGCCTTCTTTACCGCCCATCATGGTATTTTTGATACGGATGTTGGCAAAGGTACCACGAGTCATGACCGCATCGTTACCACGGCGTGAGCCATAGCTGTTGAAGTCTGCTTCCATCACACCGCGCTCTTGCAAGTACTGACCTGCTGGTGAGTCTGGATCGATATTACCCGCTGGTGAGATGTGATCGGTGGTGATTGAATCACCGAACAGACCAAGGATACGTGCGCCTTCGATATCAGGAATACCTTCTGGCTCCATGGTCATACCATCAAAGAACGGTGGGTTCTTGATATACGTTGACCCTTCATCCCATGGGTACAGCTGGCTGTCCGCTGAGCTAATCGCATTCCACGCGGCACTACCGTCAAATACTTCACCATAGTTTTTGCGGAACATATCAGCATCGATGTTATTGGCAATCAACTCGTTGATTTCTTCTGAAGTTGGCCAAATGTCTTTTAGGAATACATCATTGCCGTCTTGGTCTTGCGCTAATGGATGTGTCGTCAAGTCGATATCGACCGTACCTGCTAGCGCATAGGCAACTACTAGCGGCGGTGATGCCAAATAACTGGCCTTCACATGTGAGTGGATACGACCTTCAAAGTTACGGTTACCTGACAGTACGGCAGAAGCAACCAAGTCGTTCTCTTCAATACCTTTTTCAATCGCTTCAGGAAGTGGCCCTGAGTTACCGATACAGGTAGTACACCCATAACCTACCAAATAGAAGCCTGTTTTTTCTAGCTCATCCATAAGGTTGGTTTTTTCTAGGTAATCAGTGACGACTTTAGAGCCAGGGGCCAATGACGTTTTTACCCACGGTTTGGCTTTGAGCCCTTTAGCAGCAGCTTTTTTGGCAACCAGACCAGCACCAATCATAACCGCAGGGTTTGAGGTATTGGTACAAGAGGTAATGGCAGCAATTACGACTGAGCCATCTCTTAACTTGTGCTGCTTGTCATCGATACTGACATTTGAGAAGACGTTATTCGCTGGAGCATGCTTTAGATCATCGTCTCTTGTGTCGACTTCAATCTTTGGTTCAGCCGCTAGATCTTCTGCTTGCTCTTGCTCACCGCCCTCTTGATCAAAGCGTATCTTACCGTCTACTTCTACTTTGCGGTCTTTGTTCATCTTCTCCAGCGTTTCGCCAAACTTCTCATGCATATCTGATAGGTTGATGCGCTGCTGCGGCAAATTAGGACCAGCCAATGCTGGCTGTACTGAAGATAAATCAAGCTCTAGCTTGCTCGAGTATGTTGCTGCTGGTGTGTCAGCATCATGCCACAGACCCTGCGCCTTGGCATATTGCTCAACCAACTCAATTTGTTCTTCATCTCGACCAGACAGACGCAGATAATCAATCGCCATTTGGTCAATTGGGAAGATACCACAAGTCGCGCCATACTCTGGTGACATATTGGCAATGGTAGCGCGGTCTGCTAGCGGCATACTGTGCAGGCCTTCACCATAAAACTCAACGAACTTACCGACCACGCCATGTGCACGCAACATCTCAACGACACGTAATACTAAATCAGTCGCCGTGACACCCTCAGTTAGCTTGCCTTTGAGCTCAAACCCGACCACTTGCGGAATTAGCATCGAGGAAGGTTGACCCAGCATCGCTGCTTCGGCTTCGATACCGCCTACGCCCCAACCAAGCACACCGATACCATTAATCATCGTGGTGTGGCTGTCTGTACCAAATACGGTGTCTGGATAAGCCATCAGCTCGCCATCAACATCTGCTGCCATCACGACGCGAGCGAGATACTCGAGGTTGACCTGATGCACGATACCTGTCGCTGGTGGTACGACGACGAAGTTTTCAAAGGCTTGTTTGCCCCAATGCAAAAACTCATAGCGCTCATTGTTACGCTTAAATTCAATTTTTTCGTTGAGATCTAGTGCATCCTCACGACCATAAGCATCGACCTGTACAGAGTGATCAACGACCAGCTCACTAGGGATAAATGGGTTGATTTGCTCAGCTTTACCGCCAAGCTCAACCACTGCATCACGCATCGCGGCCAAATCAACAACTGACGGCACACCAGTAAAATCTTGCAAAACCACACGTGCTGGCATAAAGGCAATCTCTTTTGATGCCTCAGCGCCTGCATCCCAGTTAGCAACTGCTTCGATATGGTTTTTGCCAACCGACTGGCCGCCGTCTTCGTTACGCAATAGGTTTTCTAATACCACTTTCATACAAAATGGTAGGGTATCGATATGTTCGTAAGTTTCGGTCAGCTTTGGCAAACTATAAAAGGCATATTCCTTGCCAGCGACTGAGAGGGTGTCTTTTACATTAAAAATATCACTCATGATAGCTTCCTTATCGTTGTTATAGATCCTAGACGTCAATTATTATGGGTGTAGGTATATGACTGGTGGCTGAATAAATGATCGAATTGATTTTGATAATCAAAAGGTGTCGTCAATTTATCTTATGACCGCTTCTGCTCGCAAAGAAAATAACGCTACTTTAACAATGCTACTTTGATAACGCTATTTGCTTGCTCAACAAAAGCTTCTTTTACCATAACAAACATGCAAGGCTTTGTTAACGTCTAGACGTTATCGAATCGT
Source organism: Psychrobacter sp. PP-21 (assembly GCF_033790785.1). Classification (NCBI taxonomy): domain Bacteria; kingdom Pseudomonadati; phylum Pseudomonadota; class Gammaproteobacteria; order Moraxellales; family Moraxellaceae; genus Psychrobacter; species Psychrobacter sp. PP-21. Next base: position 4,655 of record NZ_JAMYEB010000017.1, read on the forward strand.
GGCACAATCGTAAACGTAACAAAGGCTTAATGAGCTATATACTAATGGTGATCGCTATCACTTACTGGGTTTTTGGCGTCTGCCACTACGGAACACGTAGCTGTCGTCATAAAACTCGGTCACGGCGTTTGCTGCCCAGAAATGCGGCACGCCTAAAATCGGTAGCGGCGCAAGCTGGCGTGGTTTGACATCATCATTTGATAATAACGTGTCCATGTATTTGGCAACCTTATCATCCAAATAGCTCATACGTTCAGCCAATGATAAGGTAAAGAACTCTTGTGAAACATGAATGACAATACTATGCGCACACAATGGCTTGCGCGGTTGTATCAGTTGCTCAAGTAGTGCATGCCCAAAGATATAGACTGCTGCCTGAGCACTTGTATTTGGTCGTGCTGGGTTGTCCCATTTAGCACGTGGCTTAACCAAACTTGCCTGCCAGTCAAAACTAACCAACGCCTCACCGATACTAACATCAGAAGTCACCAGCACGGCGCCATTCTCATCGAACACCGTAATGGTGTCACGTACCCGTCCTCGTCGCTCACTAACGCCTTGCTTGGCAATCTCCAGCATATGATAGTAATTGAGCATAGCCTTAGTCTTCGGGAAGGTCAGCCAGATACTACCGTTAAATAAATCGTGCAGATTGTCCCGCGTCGGAATATGTCCGCTTGTCCCGATGAAATACTCGTAAGCTTCGCCATCGGGCAATGCATTTTGAGAGACGAACTGTAGTGTCTGCGGCTTATTATCACCAGCTGGTTTGGTCTGTGGTAAGGGTTGCTCCAAGGCCGTCGCTTGCCGCTCCATTGCTGCTTTTAATACCGCACCAACGACATCAGGTGTACTACCGACAGCTTTTGGTGTGCCCATACTGTCTACTTGGCAACTGGTATTGCTAAGGTGCTCGATGGTTGTGCTGAGGTAATTAAGCTGAGCAATATGAGACAGCCACGGTGCTTGCCAGTCAATATCGGCAAAGAGTTTATCAAGTGTACTCTCTACGATAGAAGGGTCGTCGTTGTTGTCTGTGTCGGGTTTTGTTTTGGCGGGCAAGTCATTGGCGGGCATAAGGGCTATCTCTTAAGGTTTATCTCTGTTAGACGTATGGACGGTCTATGGTATCATGGTGCGCTTTTTTACAGCTAGATGAGCGACTCGAAAGGTCTTTTCGAGCGCGATGGATAAATGAGTTTTTATGGCAAATTTTAATACCCACTTAAACGTTGCATTTATGGTTAGCGGTGCCATGAGTCTGACTGTATATAAAGCTGGACTGATCGACGACTCAGGGTTTTTGATGTGTGTGGCACTTGGGACTATTGGCGGGTTGTTACCAGATTTAGATTCGGATAACTCAACACCGATTAAGCTTGGTTTTAATATCACCTCTTTTGTCTTTGCCTTTGGTTTGGTCATGCACTGGCGTAGTGAGCTAAGCTTGCTTTCGCTGATAGCATTATGGCTGGCTGGCTACGGTTTTATGCGTTATGTCGTTTTTCATATTTTTACTACGATGACTGTGCATCGCGGCGTCATTCACTCTGTGCCATATATGGCGATATTGGGACTGGGTCTGACGTGTTTAAGTTATTACGGTCTACACCTACCACTGACGACCAGCTGGTTTTACGGTCTGTTTTTATTTGGCGGGGCGATAGTGCACTTGTCATTGGATGAGCTGTATAGCGTGAATTTGTCTAATATGAAAATGAAGCGCTCATCGGGCACGGCGATGAAGTTCTACCAACCAAAAGATAAATGGTGGTACTTGCTCTTATATACTATCCTTGCATTACTGGTATATGTCGCTCCGCCTTTTAAGATGTTTTGGTCGCGACTAAGTGATCCTTCTGCATGGGCACAGCTAAGAGTTGGTATGCTGCCGACACTCCTAGAAAATATGCTACGGTAAACTATTACTGCCAATCATTAGAGTATGATATGTCACTTCTTATACCATCTACTACCAAAACCTGCCCTTGCCAAATCAATCCATTAACAGAGACAGACTCGCCGCTCTCCTATCAAGACTGCTGCCAGCCGTATCATGAGTCGCTTGTCGCGCCTGATGCAGAGCGATTGATGCGTAGCCGTTATAGTGCATTTGTGTTGGTACTGCCTGAGTATATTGTTAAAACTACTGTACCCGCGCAGCAAGCTTTACTTGATATTGATGCGATTGAAAGTTGGGCAAAAGAGACGGACTGGGCAGGGTTAGAGATTGTGAAGCACATACCTAAGCTGGGCAAAAGACATGCGCAGGTTGAGTTTAAGGCGTATTTTAATGCCAAAGATAATGCAAATGATTTAGGAGGAAAAATACAAGCGCATCATGAGTTATCCACCTTTGTAATAGTAAAAGACAAGACTAATAACGATGCACGTTGGTATTTTTTAGATCCGACGGTTGCGATGACGGTGACACAAAAACAACCTTGTATTTGTGGGTCTGGTGAGAAATTTAAGCGGTGTTGTGGGATGTATTTGTAGAAGTTATGAGTAACTATAAAAAATTCGCTAGATTTGCTACATTACATAGTATCATGTATAATTTAAATGTGATCTAACCTAGAGCTAGACTCTACAGTAGGATCCATCGGGTTCAGCTATACGCTGAACCCTTTCTAATTATCGAGTAACAATTCCAAAGGCGTTATTTCTAGATGCCTGAGTCGATAAAATTGGCAAGAGTCTTTGAAAATAGTTTCTTCCGCCTTTTTTCTTGACATATGAGCATGGTTGCATCATTTGATTTAAGAAGTAAGCATTCACATCACATAACTGTATGATATAAGAATGTAAAGAATTTTGATGTACCGCATCCTCAATTATCCATTTAGTCGGCTTCATTCTATATCCTCCTCCCATACTGTTAGGTATTGGATTATATTTCCTCATTCTTCTTGCTAAACTTCTTAGCTTTACTTCATCAGTTTGATCAACGAATAGCATTCCTGTGTCAGAATCATTATTACTTCCAACAAAATTTTTGTAATTTATAGTATTTTCAAATCTTTGAATAAGCGTTGTCCACGCTATCTCAAAAATATCGCTGTTTTCAGCTTTACTATCTTTGTCCACTACTACATTTATGATTCGAATGATTTCTTTTAACTCAGCCTCAAAATCAATAATATCTCTTAGTAATCTCAATCTCATGGATTTGGGGATTCTGCTCAATTCTCCAGGTTTATGCAAGAAATGAGAGCTATGTATTTCTTCTCGAAGCTTGAAACTATATTGAGCTCTTATATAGCGTCGAAAATCTATTATTAGCTCTAACAACTCATCCCACTTACTTTCATGGACAACCAAACCACTTAAACAAAAATAACGAGTCGGACTATTAATCAACCCTACATCACCACTTTCATCAACGTACATCATATACATATAGCCTCCCTATCAAACACTCGCCCCAACTTCCCTTGCAATCGCAATCCCTTCCTCAACCGTCAAAAACTTACGCTGACTTGGGCTGTCTTTATAAATGACATCGCCGTCTTGGAAGATTAAGCACTCATTGACCGCCAGCTGCTGCCATTTCTCATTTTCAGTAAGCGGCACGGTGACCAAGATAGTGACTTTGTCCGTGTCTGTGGTCACATCACCGAAGTTAATCGCCAGATCGTCGTCTGATAATTTCGCCTCACCAAATGGTGCTTTTCGTGTGAGATAAAACAACAAACTACCCGCATAAGCCAGTAGCCACTTACCATTCGATATCAAGCAATTGAATAGACCATTTGCAGACAGATAGCGACACTGCGTGGTCAAAAAATTAAACAGTGTTTGGTCGTCAGGACGAGTTTTGAAGCTACTCTTTAAACGATTAATGAGATAGCAAAAGATCATTTCAGAGTCAGTGCTACCCACTGGCTGACAATGCGCGGCATTACCGTTGTCTTGCAGACGTTGGCAGCGTTTAATAAACTCGCTATTCATCTGTCCATTGTGCGCAAATACCCACTGTTCGCCCCATACTTCACGGACAAACGGATGCGTATTTGCCAAGCAGTTCTGCCCTTGCGTCGCTTTACGAATATGAGCGATGACATTCATGGCTTTGATTGGGTAGTTGTTCACCAAGTCAGCCACTGGTGACAGGTGGCTCGGTCTGTTGTCATGAAATAGTCGCAGGCCTGTTGAGTCATTTACCGTGCCATCGTTAGTATTGTTATTATTGCTGCATTCGCTACGTTCAAAAAACGCAATACCAAAGCCGTCTTCATGACTGTCGGTCATTCCGCCGCGTTTGCGAAAACCTGCAAAACTAAAGCCAATATCTGTTGGGGTATTGCAGTTCATTCCTAAGAGTTGACACATTTATAGTTCACCGTCTTTATAGTCTTGTTTGCCATGATTGTGCTCGGTTTCTGGCGTGATACCAAGCTCAGCATCGCTCATATTGGCGAGTAGATCAGCCCTAGCACTACTGTCTGTATCGATACCCTCTAGGATACGCTGGGCTGCTGCCAGCTCTGTACCCTCTACCCAAAGCACGATACCAGAGTTCATACCAGGGATAGCACTTAGCGGCTGTATAGACACCGCGATGCCATTATTGCGTAGCAGGTTGGCATGCAGCTCGCCCTGCATATTGGTATCGAAACGTGCCAGTTTGTGCCAGTTATCAACTTGATCGGTCATGGGGTCGTCTCCAAAGTGCTGCTACTAGTATATCTACTGCTAGCATACTTGTTACTAGGGTAAATGGATAAGCAATGTTTAGGATACTTGATTTAGTGTGTATTCTTTGACTGCAAACTCACTACTATTAGCTAATTTTTCGTGTGCTTGCTCGGCTTGTGCCATACTACTAAATACACCAGCAATGTGATTGTTCTGTGTGTTCGATAATATAAACACTGCGTTCTGCGCTTTTTCGACATGTGCCCAATGATAGGCGGCTAAACGCTTCATCAAGTCAGGGTTTTTGACCATGATGTTGTCACCCGTACGACCTTCGGTACGGTTGTAATGAATCACGTTTAGACGCAGTAACCAGAATATCACTGCTGCTTTTGCTAGCATAACAGGTAGTGCACGTTTCTCATCAGTATTTAGTGGGCGTATCGATTCATAACCTTGTAAGAATGCCTCCATTTTATTGCGATCAAAGTTCACAGACTCGCCCTGCTCAGCGACGCCCCACGTGGTACAAAAATCATTGATAGTGATCGCAATATCCATCACATAGTGCTCGACACTGACTTCAGTGAAATCTAACAAACCCGTCAGACGTGCTTCACCTTTTTGTAGATTCCATAATGTGTTGTCAGCAAACATATCTAAATGACATAAGCCGTTTGGCAATGTAGTCAGCGGTAGATCGCGATAAGACTGCCAAATATCGCTCATCAATTTGGCTTCGTCACTCGGCATAAACTGCATTTCGCGGTCACGTACATCTGCCCATGGGTATAAGGGTACGCCATATTGCTCGCTTGGCTGCAGTGCTTGTAGGGTCTCATGCAGCATGGCTAACGCCGCTCCGATATCGTGACACATCGCTTGCGTGGTTTGGTCTGGATGCGATCCTGATAGGCATGGCACTAGGGTAATCGCTTTGTCTTCATAATGGATGACATAACGTTTATCGTCACTATCCGTTTGAGCGCTATTCGATTCAATAACTGCCAGTGGCGCGGCAACAGGTAGTTTGCCATCTAATTGGTTTAAGATGACTGCCATTTTTTCGATATCAGCAGGTGGACGCTCTTCAAACAAGGTAAATACATAAGAATACATGCCATCTACATCGTCAGTTGTTTGAATAAACCAGTTTGAGTTTTTGATACCTTGAGTGATTGGAATCGCACGGACGAACGACACACCAAAGCTTTGGCAAAAGGCGGCAAACTGATCATCGGTTAACTGGGTATAGACGGACATGACATCTCACTTATGACGGTTAAATGGTAAGGTAGTACGTGAAATAATAAATTCAATTTGGGTAATAATAAATGTGGCGACAGATAATAATAGTGACCATTACGTCGCTCATAAGCAAACTTTAAATATCGTTAGGATATTTGGTCAACCAGCTGCGCTCTACATACAACGTAGCTGATACTGATACTGATACTGTTATTGATAAAGTAGCTACTTAGTAAAAGAGCAGCTCAATAAGACAGCTACTTAGTAAATCAGCTGACACATAGGCTAGCTAATATATAGGCTAGGCATTTTTTGCAATTTTCAAACCTTCTTCAATCGACAAGTAAACAGGGGACTTAGGGACATCTTGATAAACCATATGGCCCTCTGCAAAAATAATGCACTCATCGACAGCCAGCTGTTGCCAGTCTTCATCACTGGTAAGCGGGGTGGTAGCAAGCACCGTCATGACATCGTCTGTCTCATTGACGGCCGCAAAATCCATCGTCACATCGACATCAATGAGAGCCGCTGAGCCAAATGGAGTTTGACGAGTCACATGAAATAACAACGTATTGGCATAACCAAGCATCCACTCGCTATTGGACATCACGCAATTGAACAGTCCATAATTCGCCAAAAAACGACATTGCATGGTTAAGAACTCATACAATATCTGTGCATCGGGCTTGTACTCAAACTGGTCTTTTAGTTGATTGAGCAAATAACAAAACGCAAATTCCGAATCGGTGTCCCCTATTGGGCAATAGTGATGTGATTTGCCTTGCTTAATAGGGTCGCTATCGGCCGCATCTTTAATGATCATTTTACCGTTATGAGAAAACACCCAAGCCTCGCCCCAAATCTCACGCGTAAAAGGATGAGCATTACTGAGTAACTGATCATCTGATTTGCGTATATGGACAATAGTATTGTCAGCTTTTACTCGAGTGTGACTGACCAATTCAGCAAGTGGGGAATCCATCGCCGCGCGATTATCGCAGTACAAACGCAGTCCCGTCGGCTCAAAATAAGCAATGCCAAAACCGTCAACATGATCGTCTGTAAGCCCACCACGAGCCCGAAAACCAGCAAAAGAGCAACCGATATCAGCAGGATTTTTACTGTTCATGCCGAGCAGTTGACACATAAGCACCCTTTGCATTTGTTTTGTAAAATAGTTACGCGTATCATAGCATTTTATGTGATGTATCTTTGTATTCTTGCGCGAATTAATAGGCGGTTTTATGCTAGCAAAACGTATTATTCCCTGTCTTGACGTAGACGATGGCCGCGTGGTCAAAGGCGTCCAGTTTGTCGATATCAAAGACGCAGGCGATCCTGTCGAAGTCGCTCGCCGCTACAACGAACAAGGCGCTGATGAGATTACCTTTTTAGACATCACTGCGACCAATGATGAGCGCGATACCACGTATCATACCGTTGAACGCATGGCAGAGACGGTATTTGTGCCACTCACTGTCGGCGGCGGCGTGCGAAAAATCGCTGATATTCGTAATTTGCTAAACGCAGGCGCGGACAAAGTCGCAATCAACTCAGCAGCAGTATTCACCCCTGAATTTGTTGGGGAAGCCGCGCAAAAATTTGGTAACCAATGTATCGTCGTTGCCATCGATGCCAAACGCGTCGCTGATATCAACGTCGATGGTATTACCGTGCCGCGTTGGGAGATTTTTACCCATGGTGGTCGTAAGCCAACCGGTATTGATGCCGCTGCTTGGGCGAGCAAAATGGCCGAGCTGGGCGCTGGTGAATTGCTAGTCACTTCGATGGACGGTGATGGCACCAAAAAAGGCTATGATTTGGCACTCATGCAGCAGATCACCAGCCGCGTCAATGTACCTGTTATTGCTTCAGGTGGCGTCGGCAACCTACAGCACTTGGCAGAAGGCGTGCTAGAAGGTGGCGTCGATGCGGTACTTGCCGCCAGTATTTTTCACTTCGGTGAGTACACCGTGTTGGAGGCCAAAGAATACATGGCAGCGCAAGGTATACAGATGCGTCTATAGCACGTTCGTAAAATACAAATAAAACCCAAAAAAATGCTATCATAGTGCTAACCATTTATTTTCGTTCAATTAACTATGACAACGCCAAAATAATAGGCGACCGAGTTGATTGAACGTATTTGTATATTTAGCTATTTATTTACGTCTATATCTCAATTGAACGCTTTATTAAGCAAAGGATTTTTTATGTCGAACTTACAACAGCAGCGCAGCGATGTGACCCATATCGATGGTAACTTGCATCAAAATGCTGACGCTCGCATTGGCATCGTCGTTGGTCGCTTTAATGGTTTTGTCGTCGAGTCACTAGTTGATGGCGCAATCGACGCCCTACTCCGTCATGGTGTATTGGGTAGCAACATTACCGTTGTCCGTGTTCCTGGTGCATTTGAGTTGCCACTTGTTGCCCAGCGCGCGGCTGAATCAGATCGCTTTGACGCGATTGTGGCACTGGGTGCAATCATCCGTGGTAGCACGCCGCACTTTGATATTGTAGCCAGTGAATCGGCCAAAGGTCTGAGCGCTGTGGCAATGGATTATAATATCCCTGTTGCCAACGGTATCATCACAACGGATAGCATCGAGCAAGCTATTGAGCGCTCTGGTACTAAAGCAGGCAACAAAGGCTCTGAAGCTGCGATGGTTGTGCTAGAAATGATTGCTGTTTTGTCACAGCTCGATATTGATGATATCGATGAAGCTTAAACCTTAACGCTAGAACTTTCTGTTTCAACTGGTGCTGCTATTTGGTAATAGCAGTACCTTATAGCACGACGCCAGCTATCAACACACTGGCTATTTTTTGAATTTTCGCCGTATTTCTATACTCTTTATAAAACTGAATAAGCAAAGTAAGTACATATGCGTTCTGATAGTATTCTATCTCAACACACTCGAATCAATGCTTTGCTGATTTAGTTTTTGACTGGGTATCATCTCAAAAATTTAGGTACAGACCCCCTATGACTGACCAACTCAAGCGCGCTATCAGCGCTGCGAAAACCGCACAAGCCAACGAAGCTGAAGCTACCCGTATAGCGAGCAGTAGTGCAGGTGATCAAACCTTCGATATGAGTGAGTCTTCTTACAAGACCAGTCACACTGCTATCCGTAAGGCGCGCCGCTTTGCGATGCAAGGACTATACGAGTGGCTCGTCACCGACCGCCGCTTTGATGTGGATGGCAAGCTTGGCTGGAAAGACAATGCTCCGCATGACATCGCTGCACGTACGCGTGCCACCAACGCCATGCATACTGTACATATCGGTTACTATCACGAAATGATGCGTGATATTCCAGAGCAAATTGAAGCGCTAGACGCCCTTATCAGTCAACATCTCGATCGTGAGATTGATAAGTTAGATACCGTTGAGCACGCTATTTTGCTGATTGGTGCCTATGAGCTGCAAAACCGTATGGAAATTCCTTACAAAGTTGTGCTCGATGAAGCGATGAAGCTTAACAATCACTTTGGCGCGACTGATGCTCATAAGTTGATTAATGCAGTACTGGACAAAATGGCTGTTGAAGTGCGCGCGCTTGAAGTGCAAGCAGATACCAAAGCTAACCTACGTACCTCACAAAAAGCATCTAAGCAAGCTGAAACAGTGCTAGCAGACGATGTCGAATCAGCTACTCAAACTACAAACGCTGTCGATGAGGCACCAACCGCTTCAAACAAGCCGCGTATCAGTGCTAACAAGGCCAACATCAAGCGCAGTAGTGCCAGTAAAGCCAGTGCCAATATCAGTGAATTTAAAGCAAATAAGAAAGCCACTGACGACACAAAAAGCAAAGACTAACCATGAACGAGTTTGAGCTGATTGAGCGTATATTTTTACAAATGCAAGCTGACTATTTACCGTCAGATGCTATCAAAAAGGGTATCGAAAAAGGTATCGGTGATGATGCGGCGGTTATGTCACTGCCAGTAGGAGCGCGCCTAGTCAGCTGTATCGATACGCTGGTTCAAGGTCGCCATTTCCATGCTGATTTTGAGCAAGTAAATAAGCTTGCGTTTGAAATTGGCTACAAAGCCGTCGCAGTCAATGTTTCAGATATTGCAGCAATGGGTGCCACCCCGCACAGTATCTTACTGGCATTGGCCTTGCCTGAGCAATTGGCAAACAGCGACTGGCTCACTGTATTTGCCAAAGGTTTATTTCATGCCTGTCGACTGTTTGGGGTCACGCTAATTGGCGGTGATACTACACGCAGCGAGCAATTGGTGATCAGTGTGAGTGCGCAAGGGTTACTTACCGCAGATACACCAGCTGTTTATCGCTCGGGGGCGCAGGTCGGTGACAAGGTCTATGTCTCAGGGACGCTTGGTGATGCTGCCTATGCATTAGAGTTCCCTGACAGCCCACAAGGCACAGAGCTGACGCATCGCTTGCACATGCCAACGCCTCGTATCACTTTGGGTGCGGCACTGGCAAGCGCGGGCGCAACGGCGATGATCGATATCTCTGATGGTCTATACCAAGACCTTGGGCATATCTGTCAGCAGAGCGGTGTGAGTATGCAGCTTAACCTTGAGCAACTGCCTACTAGTGACTCGTTACGTTCAGTAGACTTATCTAAGCGCTTGTTGTGTCAGCTGGCAGGTGGAGATGATTATGAGCTGGCTTTTACTTTGCCTGCGCATATTGAGCCACCAGCTGGCAACACGCCTATCACTTGTATCGGGAAAGTGATTGCGCTAACAGAGTCAACAGCAACAGATAAAAACACATCTACAGCGTTACGTCCTGAACTGTTCTATAGCAACCAGTTAGTGACGCCTACCCAACCTGCACCATTCTCTACATGGCCTAATATTACTGGCTACCAACACTTTACAGGCTAATCTATGACTGATCATGACCTATCTAAGCCTGATATCCGTAAAGCAAATGACTGTCCACCACTGCCAGCGGGTGCCAGTATGCTTGATACTATCGTTTATTGGCTTGGGCTAGGCTTAGGTAGCGGCCTGCCCCGCCGTGCCCCTGGTACGTGGGGCACCGTTGGTGGTCTGATTGTGGGCGTACCGCTCATGGCCTTGGGGTTTGTCCCTTTTTTAATATTAACTATTCTATCTTGTATTGTTGGTATCTGGATATGTGGACGGACGTCTGAATTGATGCAGGTACACGATGATCCACATATTGTGTGGGATGAGTGGTCTGGTATGTGGATTACCTTGCTACCCCTATCGTATATTTTGTCCTATGTATTTCCTCCTTCTGTAGATGCCTTATCGATGATGATGTTGCCGACGTTTTGGGGCTGGTTACCGGCAGCTTTTATCCTATTTCGTGTGTTTGATATTTTAAAGCCACCACCGATTGGCTGGGCAGACAAAAAAGTTGCTGGCGGTCTTGGGGTGATGCTAGATGACATCATTGCAGGCATCATGGCGGCCGTTATTTGGCTGATTATTTATACCGTTGCAGTCATGTTTTTTGCTTTTTGATAGCAGTACGCAGGAATATCTAGGATAGTCTTAGTATATTTACTGGTTTGATTTCGCTGAATTAGGCGAGGCATATTCGAGTTACAAAGCCTGCACGTCATATTTTATTTTCAAAAGGGATTTTGCGTTATAATCCAATATTATATTTTGTTACATTTGTAGGGTTATTATGACATCTCCTCTTTCTGTGATTATTTTAGCGGCCGGTAAAGGCACGCGTATGCAGTCTGCGAAACCCAAGGTATTGCAGACATTGGCTGGCAAATCATTATTGGGTCACGTACTAGACACTTGCCATCAGCTCACTGTTGATGAAACCATCATTGTCCATGGGTTTGGCGGTGAGCAAGTGAAGTCAGAAATCACCAATCAATATACACAGTCGTCGATCACTTGGGTTGCTCAAACTGAGCAGTTAGGAACAGGTCATGCCGTCAAAGTGACGCTGTCTGCTCTGCCACAATCAGGGCAAAGCCTTGTTTTGTATGGCGATGTACCATTGGTAAGCTGTCAGACGTTAGCCGCATTGAAAACTGCCAACACTGACGGTATGTCTATGTTAACCCTTACTGTCGACAATCCGTTTGGACTCGGTCGTATCAAGCGTGACCAAGCAGGTAATATTGAAGCTATCGTTGAGCAAAAAGATGCCAGTGCCGATGAGCAAAGCATCAAAGAAATCAACAGCGGTATCTATTGCGTGAATAATGCGCTATTGCATAAATATTTACCTGAACTCTCTAACGATAACGCCCAAAAAGAATACTATTTGACTGATATTGTCAAAATGGCAGTCGCTGATGGTATTACTATTGCGGCGATTGAGCCTGAGCATACGTTTGAGATTGAAGGCGTGAATAATCGCCAACAACTTGCCAGCCTAGAACGCACGTGGCAGCGCAAGTTAGTCGCTGATTTACAAGAAGCAGGTGTACAGTTTGCTGATCCTACCCGTGTTGATATTCGTGGGTCTTTAACCGCTGGTCAAGATGTGTTTGTAGATGTTGGCGTGGTATTTGAGGGTAATTGCGTTTTAGGTAATAACGTCTATATCGAAGCTGGCTGTGTGATTAAACATGCCACTATCGGTAATGCCTGCCATATCAAACCTTACTGCGTGATCGATCACGCTGATATTGGTGCTGGTGTCGATGTAGGGCCTTTTGCCCATCTGCGTCCTGAGACGGTATTGTCTGATAATAGTAAAATCGGTAACTTTGTAGAAATTAAGAAATCGACCGTCGGTTACGGCAGTAAAGTAAACCATTTGAGTTATGTGGGTGATGCGACTGTTGGTACAGGCGTCAATATTGGTGCTGGTGTCATTACCTGTAATTATGATGGTGCTAATAAATCGCAGACCATTATCCAAGACAACGCTTTTATCGGTTCCAATGCTAGCTTGGTTGCGCCTGTCACGATTGGTGATACTGCGACCGTGGCGGCAGGTTCTGTGGTTACAAAAGATGTTGATAATAATGCTTTGGCATTTGGCCGCGCGCGTCAAGTGCAAAAAAACGACTTTCAGCGTCCGACCAAGAAGTAACCGGCTCGTTGCCAGCGTGATTAATGACCGTCACTCTTGAGCAACCCTAAGCAGTACTTCAATCGTTGTGGTACTGCTTCATCATATTTATAAACTGATGCGCTAATTGATGACCCGAGTGATGAATCAGTGGCTAGTCTTTTTATCTTGTACCATCCTATATTGAACTACTAAAAATTGAATTTAAGGAATAGCCATGTGTGGAATTGTAGGCGCAGTTGCTGAGAGAAATATTGCCAATATCTTACTTGAAGGCTTGAAGCGTTTAGAGTATAGAGGCTACGATTCAGCTGGTCTGACGGTTATTCGTGATGGTGAGCTACACCGCGAGCGTCAAGTAGGTAAAGTAAAAGCGCTAGTCGATGCTGTCGCCGTCAATCCAGAGTTCTTTGATGGCTATATCGGTATTGCTCATACACGCTGGGCCACCCACGGTGAACCAGCACAGCGCAATGCACACCCACATGTATCAGGCAAAATTGCTGTTGTACATAACGGCATCGTCGAAAACTATGCTGAGCTAAAAGAAGAGCTGATAGCTAAGGGCTATGAGTTTACCTCGCAGACAGATACTGAAGTGGTGGCGCATTTAGTCCATGATATCTATAAAAAAACGCCTGACTTGTTAGAAGCTGTCCGTACTATCATCCCATTACTGCATGGTGCCTTTGCTTTGGGTATTGTACATGTAGATTGCCCAGATGAGCTTATCACTGTGCGTCTAGGCTCACCGTTGGTGATTGGCGTCGGTATTGGCGAGAATTTTATCGCCTCAGACCAGCTGGCTCTACTGCCAGTGACCAATCGCTTTATGTATCTAGAAGAAGGTGATATTGCTAGATTGACTCGCAGTGGCATTCAGGTTTATGCAGATGGTGTTGAAGTCCAACGTCAAGTACATGAAATTGATGCCACTCAGCACAACGCAGATAAAGGTGAGTTCAAGCACTATATGCTCAAAGAAATCTATGAGCAGCCAGATGCTGTCGGTCGTACTATTGAGATGGCTTTAGATAATGGCGAAACCACTAAACTACGCGATGATTTTCTGCAGCGTCATGAGACAAAGCTATCAGGTATCCGTAATGTCCAAGTCATCGCTTGTGGTACCAGTTATCATGCTGGTATGGTCGCAAAGTACTGGTTTGAGAGCCTTATTCGTATCCCTTGTTCGGTCGAAGTGGCAAGCGAGTTCCGTTACCGTAACCCTGTCGTCGTCGATAATACTTTGGTTATCTGTATCTCTCAGTCGGGTGAAACGGCTGATACCTTATCTGCACTACGCGATATCCAAAAGCAAGCACCTGTAGGCTTAGTTAGCTTAGCGCTGTGCAACGTACCGACCTCATCACTGGTACGCGAGACAGATATATTCCTGCCGACACTAGCAGGTCCTGAAATTGGCGTTGCCTCAACCAAAGCATTTACCACGCAGCTGGTCGCACTGATGCTACTAATACTTAAAGTGGGTGCTACTCAGCAACGTATGACCGATGAGCACTTGAGTACCCTACTTGGAGAGCTACAGAAGTTGCCGGGACAGCTATATGCCAGTCTCAGTCTAGATGGTCCTATCCAAGCCATGAGCGAGCATTTTGAAGACAAGAAGAGCTGTCTGTTTTTGGGACGTGGTCTACAGTTCCCAATTGCTTTAGAGGGCGCGCTGAAACTAAAAGAGATCTCTTATATTCATGCCGAAGGCTATGCAGCAGGTGAGCTCAAGCACGGACCATTGGCACTGGTAGACAAAGATATGCCAATCGTCGTATTGGCACCCAAAGACAGTATGTTTGATAAATTAAAAGCCAACATGCAAGAAGTGCATGCGCGTCATGGTGAGCTATTCGTCTTTGCTAGTGAAGCCAGTCAAATGGTAGCAGAGGACAGACTGCATTTGGTAAATGTGCCTGACGTTTGCGAGGCCCTAGCCCCTATCGTCTACAGTGTACCCGTACAGTTGCTGTCGTACCATGTAGCAGTGATGCGTGGCACTGATGTCGATCAACCACGCAATTTGGCCAAGTCAGTGACGGTTGAGTGATATAATTTATTGATTTTATTATAATTGTCAGCGAGTAATAAAGTATCATACTAAGTAATAAAGTATCATACTGAGTAATAAAGTATCATACTGTTGACTCCATTATTACCCCCTGCTAAAGTTTATATAACTTTAGCAGGGGTTTTTTATGCTTCTTAGATTCAACATTGAAGTGCAACGCACCCGAAGCTAGATTTTACCTCAAGCGGTGTTCTAAACCCTAGCACCTTTCTAGGTCGATTATTTAAACTGTCTTCAATCGACTGAACTAAGTGCCTGCATAGGTTATCTAGACGCATCGACTTAGGTAGAAACTGACGAATTAAACCATTGGTATTCTCATTCGTTCCGCGCTCCCAAGAATGATAAGGCTGAGCGAAGTAAATATCAGCCTTTGGGTAGCGCTTTGATCTTAGTCTCTCGAGTCGTTCTATCTACTAAAGTAACCAGAACACCTTGATGTCCATGACCAACCACCGTATCCCCTTCATAATCGCCCATACGACTGCGTGTCTCAATGATGCTAGGACGCTCAGTAATATCACAGCGGTTCGCTATTTTCCCGCGCCTATCATTGCCTTGCAGATACCGTCTCTTATAACGCTTTTGACATCTGAGGGTGGTGTGTAGATCACCCCCTGCCTTTTTGTCAGTATAGATGTGTTGGTATATCGATTCATGGCTTGGGACATCTTGCCAACCCAGCATCCTCAGTCGCCCTGTTATCTGTTCAGGGGAGTAGTGTTTGCTGAGTAGATGCTCAATATAGCACCAGCCAAAGCGACTAATCTGTGTGCTATTCTTAACTTTGCGCGCTTTTGCCAAACGATGGGCTTGTTTGGGGCGATAACCCCTTTGTCCCAGGTTTCGCCTTATCTCCCGACTCACCGTTGATTTATGACAGCCGATAATTCTAGCTATTTCACTCATGCCTTTTTTAGCTTGCAATAGTGCTGATATTTGATATCTTTGCTCTTGGGTAAGATGTGTATAGTGTTTCATAACGTTCTGATATGTAGGAGTTGAAGTTTGAAATGCAACACGGCACATCTTACTCTTCAACTCATTCTTTTAAAACGTTGCACTTCTTATTTGAATCTAGGCTTTCAAAAAAACAAGAAAAGTGGCTTAAAGAAGGTAGAGGTCAGGGGGAGTTTGCCGAGTACAAACCTTGGATAAAAATATCTGATATATCGTCGTCAGGTCGATCCCATAGGGTTTTCGGTCACAAAACAAGACGTACTCACCATTTAATGTCTGATTTAGAGCTAGCAACATTTCTATTTCTTGAATGGAGTCAAGAAATAATAGATATTCGAGAGCAATTTCCTCTTAAATTTGATGAAACCCTTCAGATTGCAGAGAATATGCAAGTAAAGCATCCTGCTATTAGAGGCAATACTCATGTTATGACATCAGACTTTTATGTTGTGAGCTCTGATAAAGAGCTTAGCCAATTTGTTTTGCAGGCAAAATATTCAAAAGATCTAATGAAGCCCAGAACTCTAGAGAAGCTAGAGATAGAGCGTCGATACTGGCACTCTAAAGGCATTTCGTGGCAGATAATCACTGAAAAAGACATACCTATAGCCGTTCAAAATAACATTAAATGGCTATATCCAGAAACTACTCTAAATAGGTCAATTGATAGTCAAGACAATTTGAATTTTTACGCTAAGGAATTTACCAGATATCCTGAAAAAAGCATTATCGCTGTATGCAAAGATATTGATACTGCATATTTCAGTGAGGTAGGTAGTTCGCTTAATGAGTTGAGAACGCTATTAGGGCTGAGGTTCTTCACATTTGTAGTGGTCAACTAATTTAGGACAGCTGATAAGAGGTTTTGATTAAAGTAACGTCTCTCTTTTTCTGCTGGCGGCAAATAATCGTTGAAAGCATGCGGTCTCACGGTCTGATAATAGCCCCAGATGTAATCAACAATGGCGCTTTTAGCCTCAGCGATATCCTCATAACCGCCCTTTGGCATCCACTCAGTTTTGAAGCTTCTGAAGAATCTTTCGGTCGGCGCATTATCCCAACAATTTCCACGACGGCTCATGCTTTGCGTCATACCCTCATAACTCGCCACGGATTCAGCAAACTTCTTGCTAGTGTAATGGGTTCCTTGATCAGAGTGAAACAACACGCCACTTGGCTTTAAGCGCGTCTGATACGCCATTTGCAGCGCTTTGATTGTCAACACGCTGTCAGGGGAATCTGACACCGAAAAGCCCACCACACGACGGGCATATAAATCTAAAACAACCGCTAGGTAGCACCAGCCGCCTTTGATACGAATATATGTGACATCACCCGTCCAGACCTGATTGGGCGCTGATGGGCTAAAATTACGGTTCAGTATGTTGTCATGAGCTTGGTGTTCTTCGTCAGCTCGCTTGTATTTATGTGTTTTTAGCTGGCAACTGATGAGCCCCATACTTCTCATAATCTTAGCAGCTAAGTAACGTGTCAGCTTAATGCCATGCTCATTCATCAAGATAGCAGCAATGCTGCGAGCGCCAGCTGATTGCTTTGAGTCATTAAATATTTGGCGAATTAAGGCTTTAAGCTTGACCATTTCAATATTTATCGGCTTTGGCTGCAAGCCATAGTAATAGCTACTCTTAACCATGCCAAACAGGTCACACAATTGAGTTTTACTCATCTGTTTGTCTTGCTCTGCCAGCTGACTTATCAGCGATAGTCGCTCAGACTGTCCAAGGCTAGCAGAGCTGAAGCCTCACTCGAGCATAGCTCTCGTCTTGCGTCGGGACGAAGCAGTGCTTCGTTTTATCCCTCCTCATTTAAGATGTCGCGCTCCATAGTCAGCCGTTTTACTTGTTTACGCAGTTCTTGGAGTTCTCGCTGTTCATCGGTTAAGGCATTGCCGACTTTAGGTGCTTGTCCACCCATTTCTTGACGGTACTGACTCAGCCATTTCTGTAAGGTGGATTTGCCAATGCCAAGTGAATCAGAAACGTCGGGGATGCTACGGTTGTGATCAGTGACTAAGCTGATGGCTTCAAGTTTGAATTCTCGGGTATATTGGTTGCGTTTGTTGGTCATACTAGTTTCCTTTTTTAGGGTAGTATAAACCTCTTATGCACTGTCCAAGTTTATTATGCCACTACAGTGGTGACTTTAAAGCGCTTATGACGACGGCACTTGATGCCGTGTTCCTCTTTAATACTTCTAACCATGTAGGGACTGATGTCATGGCCTTGCTCGCTTAGATGAGCATGCAGTCGATCTGCGCCATAACGTTCTTTCGTTTCATTGTGAGCCGCTTTAACCAGTAATTCAGACTGGTTGCGATGTATCTGTTGGTCGCTGAGATCACGACTTAGCCAGTCGTAATAGCTTGATGGCTTAACCCTTAACACACGGCACATAGTGGTGATGCGAAAGAGGAACTGGTTGTCTTTGATAAAGGCGTACCTGACTAACTGTTTTTCGCGAAGTACGCCGTGGCCAACTCGAGCATAGCTCTCCCCTTGCGTCGGGGCGAAGCAGTGCTTCGCTTTATCCCTCCTCATTTAGTATTTCGCGTTCCTCTTCAGCCACTTTGAGCTGCCGCTTGAGCTGCTTTATTTCCTGAAGAGCCGTCATAAGATCAGGATCGTATTGTTCAGTGCCCACAAGCTTGCCTTGATTGGCTTTGTTATGCCAATTTGATAGCGTTTGCATGGCAATGCCAAGCTGCTTTGCAGTGGCTGAGATATTGCCATTATTGTCTGATATCTTCTTGACGGCCTCGGCTTTAAATTCGTCACTGTAGGTTCTTACTTTCTTGGTCATGATAAACTCCGATTAATACGCTTAGTTTACCAAGTTTACCTCGACGGTTTCTTCAGCATAGCTCAGTAATTGCTATGACAACGCACCTATAGAAAGCTTCTGGGGCGTCTTGAAGAATGAACTAGTATATCATCAAGATTATAAAACGAGGTTTGCAGCCACTAGCGATATCATTGGGTATATTGAGCTGTATTATAATCAGACTAGGATTCAAAAGGGCTTGGGCTATCGAGCGCCAAGACAGGTGTGGTTTGACTACTATCGTCAGGCTGCGTAATTAAAATCTCCCAAGTTTGGTTCTACGGATTTGACAGCATGGGTCAATGAAGCTTACCTGACAGTCTCAAGTCTAATAGCTTCTAAACCAAAGAAAACCGCTAAGAATATAATGGATGTTATAGTGAAACCATTATAAAAATGGTATAGCAAGATTAAACGCTATTTTTCGCAGCCTCTGGAGACGCAGTCACAGCAAGTAAGAAAAGTAGCATTTTATAACAGATTACTAAACTAGGCGTGATTTTCAATATTAAACCCCACTCTCAACTTATTTTTCTAAGGTATTGGTTTACTTAGTTTTTAAAATTTCAGTTAAAACAATTAGAATTTTAAATTCTATAAAAATCAAAGGCCTACGATAAGTTGAGATTGGCGTATATTAAGCAATATCATATCGTTCTTAGTCTTCATATTTCAAACACACCAATCCAAATCTTTAAAATAACCCTTTATAAAGAAAATAAAGCCCCACTACGAATAACAATACCGAAAAGCACTTTTTTAACAGTGGCGGTGAGAGCATATGAGCGACTTTTGCCCCAACTTTAGCGGTAAAAAAGCTCATACTCGCAATGCCCAAAAAGGCATAAATATGCACAAAGCCAATGGTATTGGGTACATCAACTTGCTGCTGCATACCAAAGAACATAAAGCCGAGCGCACCAGCAATGGCAATAGGCAAACCACACGCCGCCGACGTGCCTACCGCCTTTTGCATAACCACATTATAACGGGTGAGATATGGCACCGTTAAGCTGCCACCGCCAATACCAAAAATGGCCGAAGCCACACCAATAACACCACCTGCCGCAAGTTGCTTGGGTTTAGACGGTAATACCACAGGCGTATGACTCGCATCACTCATATGTGTACGTCTTTTACCAGCGGTAAACATTCTATAAGCGACCCACAGTAAAAACACCCCGACAATCAGCTGCAGATATAACCCTGATATTTGCCCTGCTATCCCTGCTCCCAAAAAACACCCTAGCGCCAAACCAGGTGCTAGATTTTTAAAGACCGGCCACATGACGCCGCCCTTTTTATTATGCGCCATCAGCGAGCTGATCGAAGTGACGATGATGGTCGCAAGCGACGTCCCCAAAGCCAGATGCATAATGGTATCGGCATCGTAGCCCATTTGGGTAAAGACGATAAATAACAGCGGTACGATAATGGTGCCACCGCCCACGCCGAAAAGCCCGGCCGCAAACCCTGCTAGTGCACCTATGATTAAAAAAATGAGTAGTTCCACGGGATAGTGTCTTCTTATATAGATTTATTTTCTGAGCAAGTGCTCTATATTAATGCCAGTTATGACTTATACAAGCTCAACTTGACCGACGTAATGATAAGCACGGTTAAAATACACTAAACTCTCATCTTGCCCGCTTGGGGATTCTGGAGGTTTGATAGCGACCACTCGGCACATCAGCACACTATGCGTACCCACTTCTTGAATGTGCTCAATCTCACAATCAAAGCTCACTAGCGCATCTTTCAGGATAGGCGCGCCTGTCACAAGCTCAGTCCAAACTCCTTGCTCGAAGCGCTCATCTGAGCTTAGTTTAGAAGCAAAAGCATTGGATAAGTGTTCATGCTGGGCACCAAGCACATTGACGCTCAAGACTTTATTATCCACAAAATGCCCATGTGAGCGAGCGGCTTGATTCATACATACCAGCAGTGTCGGCGGTGTATCAGTGACGCTACATACCGCCGAGGCAGTAAACCCATGAGTGCCTGACGGACCATTGGTGGTGATCACATTGACCGCCGTGGGCAATAGCGCCATGGCATCTCTAAAATCAGTGGCTTCAATCATATCTTTTATCATTACTGCAATCCTGAGAAACGTTAAATCTATAAGTACCTTGTTAACTGAGGCCACTCATAAGCTTAAACAAGCCAAAACTTGTTAAGTTTTGCTAAACGCTCAGCTCTTGCCGCACGATTGCCGCACCAGCGCTCAGCGCATGTAGCTTGCCGCGTGCCACCTCACGAGACAACGGCGCCATACCGCAGTTGGTCGAGGGATACAGCTTGTCCGCATCGACAAATTGTAAGGCCTTGCGTAGCGTATCGGCTACCTCCTCAGGAGTTTCAATATCATTAGTAGCGACATCGATTGCACCAACCATCACTTTTTTACCGCGAATGAGCTCTATCAAATCCATGGGCACATGCGAGTTTTGACATTCTAATGAGACGATATCGATATTGGACTGCTGCAATTTAGGAAACGCTTGCTCATACTGACGCCACTCTGAGCCCAGTGTCTTTTTCCAGTCGTTATTGGCTTTGATGCCGTAACCGTAGCAGATATGTACTGCTGTCTCACATTGAAGTCCTTCTATAGCACGCTCTAGTGTCGCAATGCCCCAATCATTGACATCATCGAAGAATACATTAAATGCAGGTTCATCGAATTGGATAATATCCACGCCTGCTGCTTCTAACTCGCGGGCCTCTTGATTGAGAATTTTAGCAAACTCCCATGCCAGCTTTTCGCGACTTTTATAATGATCGTCATACAGCGTATCAATCATGGTCATCGGCCCAGGCAATGCCCATTTGATCGGCTTGTCAGTATGCTTACGTAAAAACTTGGCATCTTCTACAAACACAGGTTTTTGGCGGCTCACGGCACCCACCACTGACGGTACGCTGGCATCATATCGATTGCGGATACGCACGGTTTCGCGCTGGTTAAAATCCACGCCGTCTAAGTGCTCAATAAAGGTAGTGACAAAGTGCTGACGGGTCTGCTCACCGTCACTGACGATATCGACGCCTGCTTGCACTTGCTCTTGTAGCGATACTAGCAGCGCATCCTGTTTTGCCTGAAGCAATTCTTCACCGTCAAGTTGCCACGGCGACCAAATTTTTTCAGGTTCTGCCAACCAAGAGGGTTTTGGCAAGCTGCCAGCGGTCGATGTTGGTAATAATAAAGTCATGTCGTATTATCTTCTCTATTTCAGATGTCTCTATTTTAGGTGTTATAGCGTGCGCTTTTATATTTGGATTTTTTAAGCGACGTTCTCGTTTACAGCGTAATTGGCCGCCCATGCTTCAAGAATATCTTGGTAAGGCTTGATAAAATGCGTTTCGGTAAATTTGCCTTGCTTGACCGCCATCTGACTACGCTCTTCACGGTCATAGACAATCTGCGTGAGCGAATAGTCTTGGTATTTTAGGCTTGGCTGATAGACCTGACCTGCGCTTGAATTGGCATTATAAATCTCAGGGCGATAAATCTTTTGGAACGTCTCCATGGTGCTGATTGCACTGATGAGCTCAAGGTCGGTATAGTCGCTGAGTAAGTCACCTGCAAAATAAAACGCTAACGGTGCGACGCTACCTTCAGGCTTAAAATATCGCACAACTAAGCCCATCTTGTGAAAATAGTCGTCGGTGAGCGAGTATTCATCTTGCTTGTACTCGACACCCAATACCGGATGTTGATTGTTGGTACGATGATAGGTTTTGCTTGTCGACACACTCAGGCAAATCACAGGCTGCTTATCGAAATTGGCTTTATAGGCATCTGAGTTCAATAGGTACTGAAACAGCTTGCCATGCAAGTCACCAAAGTGCTCTGGTGGCGGTGACGTTGGATTTTTATCGAAATGATCTAATAGCACGACGCTAAAATCATAATCGCGCACATATGATGAAAAGCTATTACCAATCATACCGTTGATGCGTTTGTTTTCTTTGTGGTCAATAATCGTTGTTTTGAGTGTTTCAATGACAGGAAAAGCATCGCCATTGCCTTCGATATCCATATCTACAGAGACGATATCAATCTCAACAGAATAACGATCTGCTGTAGGATTGTCCCAATGCGCAAGGGTATTAAAACGATTGTTAATCATCGTCAACGTTTTGCGTAGGTTATCCTCGCGCTGCTCTCCGCGTGCTAAGTTAGCAAAATTTGTCGTCAGTCGTGTATTGTCAGCAGGATGATAGTTTTCATCAAAACGAATGCTTTTAATTGAACAGCTAAACTCTTTACTCATAATGATTCACCACTTTCATATTTAAAATAGAACAAAATATCGTTATGGGTGAATCATACTCAAAACTTTACATGAATAAAAACGATACTATTTTAATATAGGATGAATTTTATTCATCTTTCACACAGATCTGGAATTAGATATAGATTGATAAGAGCATTTTTGACTATTGCTATAAAAAATCTAAGTCTGCAAAAAACTGAGAAGTGAACGCTTTGACCAGTGAATAGACCAAAGAATATAGCTTGAGGCTTAATGAGAAGTGATATATGGGCGATACGGTATTGTTTCATTCATTAAAACAATGTCATTAAAGCAATGTCATGAAAATATTGTCATAAAAACCAGTTAGCCCCGCTATTATTGGCTTAATAGCAGGGGCTTCATACCTTCAAAGTTCATGACTCTAAAATAGATTGGACCTAACTGACCTCTTTAGGCTTAGGTTTATTACTCGAATAAATAAAATACAGCGCAATCGCCAAGCACACTAACGCACTGATGCGACTGCCTGACAAACTGATGGCTTCATTACCGAGCCAACCAAAATTATCGATCAATACGCTCATACTCAGCTGACCAAAGATCACCGCGACCGTGGCCACAGCGGTACCAATACGCTGTACGGCAACCACCATGATGACGATATAAGGCACACCGTACAATGCACCAAGCAACTGCCATTTAGGGACATCCATCAACGTCACCGCATGATTGGGCTCAAAGAAGAAAATAAGCAATGCGGTCACGACTGCCCCGACAGAGAACGTCAAAAAGGCACTTTTGAAAACGCCAACATTACTACCCAGCCGACCATTCAATGCCGCTTGTACGCTCAAGGTCGCCCCGCCAATCACTGCTAGTACAATCATTAAAATAAGCATCATGTGATCTACCCCTTTGCCATAAAAATAAGTGCTGCAATGATGAAACCTAACGCAATCACTCGTCTAATATCTATTTTGCGCTCTTCGGTTTCAAACAACCCATAGTGATCGATAATCAAACTTTGAAAGACCTGACCTGCAAGTATGCCAATCATCGTCAGTGCAATCCCAATAACGGGTGTGACCACCGTTAACACCACCACGTAGACAGGTCCCAAAATGCCACCAATCAGTAGCAACGGCGGCTGTGAGAAAAACGACGGGCTCTCTCGCGGACTAAAAAACAGCATCAAAAAAAACGTCAAGGCCGCCCCAACGCCAAAAATACTGAGCGTCGCCCATAACTCACCCACTTGACTGCCCAGCGGGCCAAGCAGTCCGGCCTCGACCGACAACCCCATACCGCCTAAAACCACCACCAGTATCAATAAAATCTGCATAAAACGATCCTCAATGAGCAATGCCGCGTAGTTTACCGCAGCCTATACCCACGAAAAACGCTATAATGTAGAAATGACTTTTGCATAAGTTGCACAAATGAATACCGTCGACAACATCAGCATAAAAACCCTACTGTTTTTTATCAGCGTCTTTAATGCCCAGAGTTTCTCTGTCGTGGCACGAAAAGAAGGAGTGTCTGCCTCAAAAGTGTCTCGTATCATCAAGCAATTAGAGGACTCGCTAGGGCAGCAGCTTTTTTATCGTAATACCCGCGCCGTCATTCCTACTGAGGCGGGACGCATGTTTATGAGCTACGCGCATGCGATGACCGAAAGCATGAATGCGGCGCAAAAGGAGTTGCAAGACAGGACATTAGAACCGGGTGGGTTGTTAAAAATTAACGCCCCTGTGTTTTTTGGTCAACGGCATATCGCACCTTGGATACCAGCGCTCAGTACTCGCTATCCCAAATTACAGATAGACTTAACGCTCACCGATGATTTTGTGGATCCCCATCATTATGCAACCGACGTTATTTTTCGGATTGGCACATTGAATGATTCGTCCTTTCATGCACGTATTTTCGGTGAGCAAACCTATCACCTTGCAGCCGCGCCAGCATATATAAATAAGCATGACACCCTACAAGCGCCATCTGACTTGGCTCATCATAAATGCTTGGTTTATAAAGGCTCATCAGGGCCAAACCGCTGGTTTTTTAAGAAAAATGATAAAAACTGGACACCAGTTGCCGCCCCTGCGCTGCTCATGTCAAACAATGCGGAGTCGTTGCTGGTATCAGCGCTCAAAGGCATGGGGGTTGTACTGTTTCCTGACTGGTTAATCGGTGATCATTTAAAGAGTGGTAAGTTGGTGAAGCTCCTACCTGAGTATGAAACTGCCATCAAGACGACGCCTCAGCATATCGCTGCTATCTATCCAAATACGCGTCACATCTCTTTGAATGTCAGAACCTTGATTGATTATTTCACTGAGATCTATGGCGAGCCGCTATATTGGCAGGTCAACTAAGAAACAATGAATGAAATTCCGTAATCTACCTTAATCTTTATAGAAAACTCAGATAAGACAAGACAAATAGCCTCAAGCGTTTATATCAGACAAAAAAATAGTAGCGATACGTCATCTATTAAATGACCTATCGCTACTATGTTTAGAGCTCTCTATCTTTAGAGTAATGTCTTTAGAAGCTATTCTCTTTCTAATACCACTCTGTAGCGAGCATTACCGCTTTCTAAGCGCTCAAACGCTTCGTTAATCTCAGACATTTTATAGGTTTCAGTTACTGGCTGGATATTATGTCGAGCAGCAAAATCTAACATTTTGCGCAGCGTCGATGGTGAGCCACCGGGTGAGCCTGATAGGCTTTTTTGCGCCATAATCATGGGCGCGACCGATATCTCTAGCGGTGCTTCTAATATACCAACAAAGTGTAGTTTGCCCTTTGGCTTCAATGTCTGAACAACCAGATCCCAATTCATATCGACGTTTACCGTTGAGATGATCAAATCAAAAGAACCCGCGACTTTTTCGATTTCGCTATCTTCTCTTGAATTTAGCGAATGATGAGCACCCATCTCTTTTGCTTCTTCCAGTTTCGACTCACTGGTGAATGCGGTCACTTCACAGCCCCATGCATTGGCAAACTGCAATGCAAGATGACCTAAGCCACCAATACCGATCACGGCTACTCTTGAGGTTGGTGTGATACCGTACTCTATAAGTGGGTTAAACACGGTGACACCGCCACACAGCAGTGGTCCCACTGCATTAAAATCTAGACCTTCAGGTACTTTTATGACACTGGTATCTTTTGCGCGTACTTTATCTGCAAAGCCACCATGGTTACTAATGATCGTCCCTTCTTGCTCAGGGCATAGGTTATGATCTCCACCGATACATAGATCGCAGACGTTGCAGTACCCTTTATGCCAACCAAGTCCAACTTTGTCGCCTAGCTCCAGATGCTTGACATGTTTACCCTTATTGAGGACTTTACCTGCAACTTCATGACCACCGACGAACGGGTACTCGGTCATGCCCCATTCGTTTTGCCACATTGATAGATCACTGTGGCATATGCCGCAGCTGTGTACTTCGATTTCTACTTCGTGATCACCTAGAGCACCTGGGTCATACTCATAAGGTTCAAATTTGCCACCTTTCTCTTTTGCTGCATATGCATTAATCATCGTTATTCCTTATTTTTAGTCATTGTGATAGTTAGATTTTTGGTCGTTGTGATTGTTGATTTATAACTCTATTAGCGATTGGGACATCAAATACATTGTTGAGGTCATTTTTTGCCAAGGGATCAACATTACTAAGATATTTACTGAGATACCTGTTGATTCGATATAGAAAATATTTTGGATACAAACGTTTTGAATAGAAATAAAAACGTCTTCAATAAATCCAATTGAGCGGACTATAGCAAAGACTGACGCTATTACACTATCACCTTTAACAAATTAGAACCAACCTCATACACAGTCTCATACTTAAAGGGCTGAGCACAGCTACTACTAACGCTTTGCGGCTTCAATCTGAATATTCAGCTGCACTTCGCTGGTGATACCTAATAGCGTATATTTACTAATACCCCATTTTGTTCGGTCAATGATTGTAGTGAAATCACCACCACAGACTGGCTTTTTGAGTATTGGGTTCAGATAACAATTGAACTTAGTCGCTGTTAATGTAACGGGGTTGGTCTTGCCATGTAGCGTCAACATCCCATCGATTTTACTGACGTTTGAACCATTATCATCGGTTGAAAAGTACCATTTAGTAGACTCAAATTGTGCTAATGGAAACTGCTTAACATCAAAAAAATCTGCGCTTTTGAGTGCAATATCAAACCCTTTATCTCCTGTATTTAAGCTGTTCAGAGGAATAACCAACGAGATATCACCAGTTTTAGCAGCGGCGTTGTAGTCTAGCTGTCCAGTTAGATTGTAGAACCCACCTGTGTTGGTCGAGGTATTAAAGTGGTCAATAGCAAAACGTACATTGGTATGTGTAGGGTCAATATCATAAATCACTGCATGGCTGCTAGTGAGACCCAACATACCTATACATACAGCTGGTAGAAGCTTGCGAGTGGGCAGCATGATTGCCGCAAGAGACATTCGATTCATAATAACATTCCTTTGTGATCGTAAATGATAGGGCAATCGTGTCATTTATATTCTTTGCAATCAGGCCCTTATGTATATTGCGCTCTTATATAATGACAACAAGCCCATACTTAATCAATAAGTATGGGCTTGTCTGTTTTGATACGACATCATTGCTAGTAGTATGTCACGCAAATGATCGACCAAAGACATCACATCATATCTTACTGTCCGTGGTTGCCTGATCTTTACCGCTTGGCACCAGCCATTTGGCAAACCATCCTGACAAATCATCCATCAGAGTATAGACGACTGGAATGACCACTAGACTAAGTAACGTTGAGGTGACCAGACCGCCCAATACCGCTGCTGCCATTGGTCGCCTAAATGTTGGGTCAGCATCACCCCAACCGAACACCAGTGGCAACATACCAGCGCCCATTGCAATAGTAGTCATGATAATAGGGCGTGCGCGTTTGCGACATGCATCTACAATAGCCTCAAAACGTGCCAAGCCTTGGCGCTGCGCAATCAGCGCATAGTCGACGAGTAGAATTGAGTTTTTGGTCGCAATACCCATGAGCATGATAAAACCAATCATCGACGGCATCGACAAGCTACTATTGGTAATAACCAAGCCAACAAACGCCCCGCCTATCGATAATGGCAATGCCATTAAGATAGTAAACGGCTGCAACAAACGACCAAACAGTAAAATGAGTACACCCAAAATACAGACGACCCCCACTGACATGGCAATGATAAACCCACTAAAGAGA
Organism: Psychrobacter sp. PP-21; assembly: GCF_033790785.1. Lineage (NCBI taxonomy): Bacteria > Pseudomonadati > Pseudomonadota > Gammaproteobacteria > Moraxellales > Moraxellaceae > Psychrobacter > Psychrobacter sp. PP-21. The sequence goes on from NZ_JAMYEB010000017.1 coordinate 32,967, forward strand.
TCAGCCATGTTCTCAGCTTGACCCTGATCAATGATAGTAATTGCAGATGGCAGTTGCTGCATGGTCGGCACAGATTTGACCGCTTGGACCAAATCGCCAAGCTCACCACTTGCTGGTTGTACGGTGATACTAATAGCCCGCTCGCGATCTAACCTACTGATCTGCGCAGGACCTGTGCCAAAGTCTAGATCAGCGACCTCGCCCACGCGTACTCCTTGTCCTGCAGGCAGTGTACTCGGTACATATAGACCTTCTAACTGACTCACATTTTGCTTGGCCACATCTGGCAGACGCACTACGATAGGAATCTGACGCGTATCCAGATTGAGCTTTGACAAGCGCTGCTCATAGTCACCAACGGTCGCCACGCGCAATGTGGTCGCTATGTCCTGAGTTGTGACCCCTTTATCAGCCATTGCCAGTCTATCAGGCGTTACCGTCAGCTCTTGACGCGGCAGACTACGGTCACTGGTCACAGCGCCTGCACTTGGTAGCCCGCGTATTTCGGTCATGATTTGCTGGGCCGTTTGCTCCAGCAGTTGCGGGTTGGTGCTGGTCAATGAAAAGTTATAGCCACTCTCCCCGCCACTTGATAAGCCTACCGTAAAGCGTGCTCCTGGCACATCTGTCATCAACTCGCTGATTTTTCTTTCGATTTCTTTTTTGGTGCCTCGTTCTGCACGTGGCGCCAGCACAATATCTAAGCCTGCGATGTTTTCAGCTTTGCCGCCACCACCATCTGACGCACCCATCGATGCCTGCGCCTCTCCCACGGAGGTGAAAATATTGGTCACCTCAGGCATCGCTAAGATACGAGTGCTAGCAAGTGCCGCCACGCGCTCTGTATCGGCTAATGACACATCAGGTGTCAGCTCAATGGCAACCCGAGTCTGGTCGATGTCATTATCCGGAATGAATGAGGTCGGTAACAGCTTGACTAACCCTAGTGATGCTACAAACAGTACCAATGTGGCACCCATGGTGAGCCAGCGGTGATGCAGTGTCCAAGAGACGATCTTAAGATAATACGTCATGATCGCGCTTTGTTTTTCGACGTGTTTTTTCTCTGGTCTGAGTATATACGCTGCCATCATAGGGGTGATCAGACGCGCTACCATGAGTGATGCAAAGATCGATAACGCAGCGGTCCAACCAAACTGACGAAAGAACTGTCCGACAATACCGCCCATAAATGCCGTCGGTAAAAACACCGCAATCAAAGTAAAAGTAGTGGCAACCACCGCCAGACCAATCTCATCGGCCGCTTCCATAGCCGCCTCATAAGGCGTCTTGCCCATACGTAAATGCCGAATGATGTTTTCGACCTCAACGATGGCATCATCAACCAACACCCCGATGACCAATGACAACGCCAGCAGCGAGATGATATTGAGGCTAAACCCAAACAAATACATACCCAAAAAGGTCGGTATTACTGATAAAGGTAAGGCAACGGCAGCAACAATCGTCGCTCGAATATTGCGCAAGAACAGAAATACGACGACAACGGCTAAAATACCCCCTTCGATTAGCATACGTAGCGAGGATTCATAGTCTTCAGCTACTGGCGTTGCGCGATCATAAACTTTTTCGATACTGATATTACCCACATCAGCTGTGAGCTTGGCAAGTTCATCATCGACAAGCTTCATGACATCGACTTCACTGGCACCGCGTGAGCGAGTGATGTTGAATGCCACCACCGTTTCTCCATCCAGCTTAGCAATAGAGCTTGGATCAGCTGCGCCATCAGTAATTTGTGCCATACGCCCAAGCGCTTGTGTACCGCCTGTGGGCACAGCAACCTGTACATTATTGAGCTCATTTGCACGCTCAACAGCACCCAGCACACGGATAGTTTGAGTGGTATTACCCACTTCAGCTTCCCCGCCCGAGCTGTCTTGCTGGATACCAGCGATTTGCTGTGACAGTTGCGAGATGGATAGTTTTAGACCACTGAGCGCAATTGGATCAGCAGCAACTGTGATTTCACGCTGTAGACCTCCAACACGGCTAACGGTACTGACACCAGGTATATCAGAGAGCCGCTTGGTGACGGTATCGTCGACAAACCACGATAGATCCTCCACACTCATGTTTTGAGCGGCCACAGAATAAGTGACGACTGGAAACCCTGCCGTAGATACTTTGGTAATAATAGGATCATTGGCAGCGGCTGGTAGATCTCCTCGTACTTCACCGACTGCCGAGCGTACATCATCGACGGCTTCTTGAATGTCTTTTTCTAACGTAAACTCAGTCGCCATCGTCGCGGCACCAGTCTGTAACGTGGTACGAATATGACTCACACCCTCGATACTGGTCAGCTTATTTTCGATCTTCTTTGCGATGTCGTTTTCGAGCTGTGAGGGCGCGGCGCCTGGTAGTGTTACCGTCACGACCACAGCGGGTAGATCTATATCTGGGAACTGCTGCACCTTCATTTTCATGAAGCCGTAAATACCGCCCAATGTTAGAAGCACAAACAGCAAGATAGCCACTAGCGGGTTTTTGATCGAGTAAGCAGAGACGTTTAAACTCATGACTGTGCCTGCACTGCTGTACTCGTTTGGCTCACACCATCTACGATACGCACCAAGTCACCATCATTTAAAAAGCTACCACCTTGTTTTACAATTCGGCTATCACTTGGCAAAGGCTCTAATACGGCGACATTTTCACCCAGTCTTTCGCCTAGTGTCACACGCTGTTGCTTGATACGGCCCATAGACTTGTCGTCTCGAGACGTGGTCTCAGCCATCACTAGCATCACATAATCGTAGCCATCGTTGCTCACGATAGCGCTATTCGGAATCGTTTGGGTATTGGTACTTCCAAGCAGGAACTGGCCTGTCTGATACATGCCAGCACGTATGTTTGCATTGGGTGCCAAACTTGCATAAATCGTGATTTGGCGATTGCTGTCTGCTGTCGGGGCAATACGGCTCACCTGCCCCATCACTGCATCACCGCCAGGCAGAGCGACTCGTACCGATGTACCAACGTTGATATCGCCAATGAGTTTAGGGTCGATATCAGCTTGCCATTCTAAAATACCGCCTTTGATAATTGTAAATAAAGGCTCGCCGCCTGCGACCTGCCCAACCTCTACCATCTTGGCACTGATGATACCGCTCACTGGTGCGACCACTTTTGCATTATCACGTGTCAAACGCTGATTGCTCAAACGAGCTTTGGACGCCTGCAAAGCGGCTCTTGCACGTACTTCAGAGGTACGATAGCGATCAGCTTCTTGTTTGCTAATGGCATCAATATCGATAAGAGGCAATACACGTGCCGCATCTGCACTAGCATTGGCAAGGGTTGCTTCTGCTTCTGCGACATCTGCCTCAGCCTGTAGCACTTGTTGCTCCATCGCATCGGTGTCAAACATTGCGAGGACTTGTCCTGCGCTTACGCGGTCACCCTCCTCGACCAGTATACGTTCGATGGCAACACCATTTACTTTTGCACTGACGTTGGCAGTGTCTTTGGCATTAATGGTGCCATCAGCACTGAGTGTACTACCGATCTCCTCTTGGCTTGGACTGATAGTTTCTACTGAGAGCACAGACTGCTCCGTACTAGCGCTACCATCAGCTATATTATCGCCTGCCACACTAGTGGACGCTGCTGACTCGTCCGTTGCTACCGTATCATTATTGCCCCAATACTTGCCCAAGAGGACACCAACGACCAGCACCGCTGCCAATACAGGTAGTAGCCATAGCGGCATTTTGGAAGTAGAGTTTTGAGACAGGGTATCAGATTGACGATACGGTGGTAGTTTGGAGGGTTCGGATGGCTCAATATTGGTGTCTTGCTCGCGAGTTGGTACGTGCTTATCCTCAGGCTGTTTAAAATCACTCATAGTTGGTCTCTATAAATAAGCACGGTACTAACGCCGCAAGAAGTATAAGGGAAACAAGATGATGTAAACCGATATTATCAACAATAGTCTTTTATCATTGTAGACTATCTCTTTACAGGGTCAATTGTGTAGAATATCTGCATAGTCAATTGATGATGATTATCAGAATATAGTAAGACATTGAACTTGATAAAGATATTAACAGGCAAAATTATAATGTGAGTAAAAAACCGACCACGATAATTTATCGTTGTATATCCACATTGCGTCCAAACCTATTTATCTATTCTTTTATATCTAATATTCAGCCTTCAAGGCATCTCTTTGACAATAACGCTTAATCCTTTATCCTTTGGATAGATAAGTAGCTGAACATGATGTCGCAGCGAATGCACGGATATGTAAAAGGCGCACTTAAAACAGCAACTTGCAATAACTCACGATACATACGCCCTACAGTTTATACTTGTATTTATGAGGTAATTTGTCATTATTGATATAACGTCATCAATAAAGGAAACCATCATGGCTAATAAAGCAGAAGTAAAAAAGATTAAGCAAGATATTAAAGATACCAAAGTAAAAATTAAGCAAAAACAGAAAGATCTTAAAGATTTAAAGAAGTCATTAAAAAAAGCAAAAAAAGCCAAATAGCTTTTTGCTGAGAAATGGCTTAATGTTGATAATAAGCCGCTTTTATAAAATAGCTTGGGTTTAAAAATAGAAGAGGATAGCGTTGGCTGTCCTCTTTTTTGCTGTCTATTAATGGTACGAAGATCGCAAACGGTATTGCTAGGTTTGATTTGACTAGGCGTTGGTATAACGACTGGCCTCTGGCATCCAGCGATGAATCAATTGGCTAACATCTGGTTTACGCGCTGGATCTGCTATCAAATGCTTAGCCAAACGCTGAGCAATGGCAAATAATTGCTCATCACGTATCAGGTCAGCCAAATAATATCCGACGTTACCCGTTTGGCGCTTACCCAGTAGCTCACCCGGTCCACGCAGCTCTAGATCCTTTTGAGCAATAACAAAACCATCAGTGCTATCACGCAATACCTTGAGACGCTCTGTGCCAGTCTCCGAGAGTGGCTTTTGATAGAGCAGCACACAGTAGCTTTTAGTAGAGCCGCGCCCAACACGCCCGCGTAATTGATGCAGTTGTGATAGACCCAAGCGCTCAGCATTTTCGATCACCATAAGCGACGCATTAGGGACATCAACGCCCACCTCGATCACGGTGGTGGCAATCAATAAATCTAAATCCCCTGCTTTGAACTCTTGCATGATGGCTTGCTTATCAGCAGATTTCATTTTGCCATGCACCAGCCCAATGCGAATATCTAAGCGCTCATTTAAGTCTTCATAGGTGGCTTCAGCCGCTTGTGCATCTAGCACGCTTGATGCCTCGACTAACGAGCACACCCAGTAGGCTTGCCTGCCTGCCTCACAGTTAACAGCTATGCGCTCAATCACCTCATCACGTCGGTTCCGATCAACGGTCACCGTCGTGATTGGTGTGCGTCCTGGCGGCAACTCATCAATGATGGAGGTATCCATGTCGCCATAGACACTCATTGCAAGCGTCCGCGGAATTGGTGTTGCTGTCATGATCAGTTGGTGCGGCGTGCTGTTGGCTACGCCTTTATTGGTCAATGCCATACGCTGCTCAACACCAAATCGATGCTGTTCATCAATGATGACCAGACCCAGTTTGGCAAACTTTACTTGCTCCTGGAACAGAGCATGCGTACCAACGATGACTTGTACGGTATTTTCCGCAACCGCTTCCAATGCCTCGCGACGTTGTTTAGTCGTTTGCTTGCCGGCAAGCCAGCCAACACTGATTCCCAATGGCTCAAACCATTGCTTAAAGTTTACCAAATGCTGTTCTGCCAAGATCTCAGTCGGTGCCATTACGGCCACTTGCCAACCGCTGTCTAACGCATATCCGGCAGCCCCTGCTGCAACCAACGTCTTACCAGCGCCCACGTCACCCTGTACCAGTCGCAGCATCGGAATTGAGGTTGCCATATCTGTGGTGATATCTGTCATCACTCTTTTTTGGGCACCCGTTAAATCAAACGGCAATGCGCCAAACAATTTATCGGTAAGCTGGCTATGGGTAGTACATTTAGGGGCTTTGTGCTGATGAAGTTGCTGGCGGCGATATAGTAGACTGAGCTGATGCGCAGTCAACTCTTCAATAATCAAACGCTGACAGGCAGCATGAGTGCGTGCCGTCAGTTGGGTCAATAACTTGTACTGCTGGCTCGCATTTGTATAAGTCGGCGGTGTATGTAGCAGCACTAGTGCTTCAAATATCGTTAAATTATAGACATTGTGCTGAGCAATACTGGCAGCAACGTTATGTATGTCATTATCTGCCTGATAGGTAGAAGGACTGGGCTTATATACGCTATTGCCAATCGCATTGCTAGTCACATTGTCAGGTACACTGCGTACCAACGTCGAAAAAATATCTTCGGTATATTCGGCCTCTGACACCGCTGATTTGGATGGCTCAAAAGGCACGAGTGGTAAATCAGCAACGAATGCAAAGTCTTTGGCTGTGAATAACGTCATGGGCAAACCCTGACTACGAACTGTCTGCAATGCCAGTTTAATCAAGGTACGTAGTTTGTTTTGATGCAGACCTTTTACGCTAGGATAGATAGGCTGTAGACCGGTATCGGTTGTGACAGTATTGTCAGTGATGATCTGATACTCAGGATGGTGTATTTGTTTGCCGTAACGACTGACTTTGACTTCCCCAAACAGCTGTAGCCGTGTCCCCATATTCATGGTCTGTACCAGACCACGATAGACCTTAAAAAACCGCAAGGATATCGTACCCGTATCATCGTCCACGGTCACGGTCATACCGCTACGTTTGGTATCAACATGGACGACTCGACCGGTGATCAACGCCGACTGTCCATGCGCCACCTCGCCAATTGATACCAGTCGACTGCGATCTTCATAATCACGCGGTAAGTGGAGCAGCAAATCAAATATCCGTTTGATATTCAGTTGCGCTAGTTGCTCTGCCACTTTTGTTCCAACGCCTGCCAGCGCTGTCACTGGCATGTCTAGTGCTGAAGGCGACAAGTCAGACCTTGTGTGGACTTTTACACTGGCTAAAGAAGTATTCATTGATACTGACATCAAAAATCCTAACGATATTATTTTTAATTTTTATATACTAAGGGTGTTTTTAATATACCGTACATATTGGCAGTTGTCATAAAATAGCTACCATATATAGCACATATAAAAATACCAATTCGTATCATTATAGCTGACAATACAATTGCTTATGCCCAGCTATTTGGTAATACTGCTGCAAAACAATCCAATGGCAAACGACTGAACGTCTGACTGTTATCCATTGAACAACGTCTGTCTTCTTTTTACATCATGGCAACGCTATAAGGTACTTTTATGTTTGCTTCTGTTTGGTATGGTCATTTTCACTCTCCTCTAGGCCTGCTACGCGCCGGTTTAGTGACTGTATTTGGACTCACTATCAGTGCTTGTAGCACTACAACGCCCGCCGATCCAGTAACTTTAGAACCAGCCATAGCGCCACCTAGTGTAGCCTTGGTATTGGGCGGCGGCGGTGCGAAAGGGTTTGCTCATGTGGGGGTAATCAAGGCGTTAGAAGAGAATGGCATTAAACCTACAATGGTGGTTGGTACCAGTGTCGGTAGCTTAATTGGCAGCTTGTATGCGAGTGGCTACACGCCTGCACAGCTTGAGCAGTTGGCACTGACCACCTCGGACAGCCAGCTGACAGATTTTACGATATCCAATCAAGGATTTGTTGAAGGTATCAAGCTCAAAAACTTTATTAATAATAAAGTGAACGCAAAAGCAATAGAGGCGTTTCCTATTAGCTTTGCAGCGGTCGCAGCAGAAAAGCATACTCTAAAAAAAGCCGTCTTTACGACGGGTGATGCAGGTCTTGCTGTTCAAGCCTCTTGTAGCGTGCCTAATATTTTTATCGCGCCGCGCATCCCCGAAAAAGTCGGTAAAAAATACGTCGATGGTGGGGTGGTGAGCCTAGTCCCTGTAGATAGCGCTCGTGACTTGGGTGCGGATATTGTTATTGCTGTTGATGTGACCACTGCTCAAAACAATGGTGCTACGGTTAATAATCCCCTAACCATCAGATCATTGAGTGACTTTTGGGGATTTCTCGAAACCAATATCGTATCACCCGCAACGAACCAACGCACCTCATCAATGCGCCGCGAGCGAGATCGTGCTGATATTGTCATTACACCAAATATGGGGCACATAAGCTCAATAGATACAAGGCAGCGCCGTCATCTTATAGAAGCAGGCTCACAAGCAACTACACCTCACATCAGCGCTATCAAACAACTGATACAAGAAAAGTTCAAAAGCAAATACGCAACCCTTTAGTCAGGCCTATCCAAAGACGCTTATCTAAAAACGTGTATCCAAAGATACTTATTCAGAAACACCTACCAAAAAATTTCAGCCAATATTTATCTCAGTACATAAAAAAGCACCATAGCTATGAACTATGGTGCTTTTTGTTAATGCTTACTGTTACCTGGTAGCGCTTAGCAAACCCCTCAGAATAAAGTTTTTAAAGCCGTAGCTGATTTGGTGTTATTTAACACGCGCGCGATATTTTACCGCTACCGTATCATTTAGTCCAACGCCTTCGAGATCCCAGCGAACTGCTTTATAGTATCTGAGCGCGACATCTTGCAGTTGATTATCTACCTTTGTACGTAGTGGCATACGAGCGAAGTTGTTGCCATCAACACTACCATATGGGAAATCAGGTGCCACGGTACCAAGCAGCTCTACTTGATCAGGAATACTCATAGTAACCGTCATCTTACGTACACGATCTGCATTGGTATTGGTGAAGTATCCTTGATACTCCAAAACATTGCCTGATTGCAATCGAGTATTAGTATCAACAGGAACGAGAGTCTCTTGACCATTGGCATCGACGCTTACCAACGATGCTGTGATTTTGCTATTGACCGCTTGGGCGCTTGAGTTACCGCTCGCACTTGCCTGCATTGCCATTGAACTATCAACTGCTTGCTCTGGTGTTGGGAGCATTGCTGATGCTTGCGTGACTACCATTGCACCGATGAGCGTACCGGCAACAACGTGAAATAAGCGATGACCGCTCCAAGCACTAAATGGGCTAGCAAATTGGTTACTTTTTTTCATAATTCTCATTATCCCTAGTTGATATTTCGGTAAAACGCAGATGGCAAAGCTTAAACTTTTTAAATCTATTCAATAGCTGTCTTATATCGCTCATGACTGCTTGAGCAACCTAGCCCTAATACTACAGCACATATAACTGATGGTATTACTTAAACCATAGCCGACAAGCAAATTATTATTATCTACTTTTTAACTATTTTGTTCTATCAATTACATGATCACGTCATCGTTGCTATTTTTTTCAGAGCCACTCTTTTTATAAAGTCACTTCTTACAGAGTTACTTCCTACAAGGTTACTTCTTAAAAAATCACTATTTTTATGATTATCTTCGTTCGCTAACCGTAAAGCAATAGCGCTTAGCATAGCAAAAAGCTTTTGTGTGTACATTAACCCCGTGTTGAGGTTGTGTATATCAGAATACTGCGATGAAACACCCGAACACAGCTGAAATAAAAGATAGCTCATAACCGCGTTTTTTGCTATGGTAAATCTTTAGCGTAAGGCATGTTTTTGCTGCGCACTCTTTCTTATTCTAACGACTACTGCTCCCATTATGACTACTAGTTCCATGCCCCAGATTAATCCTGAATACGTCCATTGGTTCCGTAACTCTGCCCCATACATTAATACCCATCGCGGCAAAACGTTCGTGATCATGTTTGGCGGTGAAGCGGTCAATCATCCTAACTTCAGCACACTGATTCATGACTTTGCTTTGCTCCATAGTTTGGGCATCAAGCTGGTACTGGTGCATGGGGCGCGACCACAAATCGAAAAAAACCTCAAAGACGACAATATTGAGTCTCCGCTACATCAAGATATCCGTATCACACCGCGTGCCGCGATGCCAGCCATCCTACAGGCGGTTGGCGCTATTCGTTTACAGATCGAAGCACAGCTGTCGATGGGACTTGCCAATTCGCCTATGTATGGTTCGCGCATTGATGCCATCTCAGGTAACTTTGTGACGGCGCGCCCTTATGGCATCCGTGAAGGCATTGATTATCAAATGACGGGCGAAGTTCGTTCTATCGATGTGGAAGCCATCAAAAACAATTTATTACACGACCACACCGTGATACTAGGCTCTATGGGCTATTCGGCAACGGGTGAAGTGTTTAACCTGCTCGCTGAAGACGTTGCGCTTAGTGCTGCAGTAGCGTTAGGAGCCGATAAGCTTATCTTCTTGGGTGAGGAAGCTGGCATCAATGATGGTGATCGTTTATTACATGAGATGATTCCCAACGAAGTGGATCGCTTCTTGCGCGACCGTGATCTAAACTGTGAAATCAATTACTTCTTAAACTGCGCAAGCCTAGCATGTCGCCAAGGGGTACACCGCACACATATCATCTCCTACGCCAAAAATGGCGCACTACTAGAAGAGCTATTCACTCGTGATGGTTCTGGTACGCTTATCAGCCACGACCCTTACGAAGAGATTCGCCGTGCCAATATCGATGACGTGGTTGGTCTTATCGAGCTGCTATCCCCTCTAGAAGAGCAAGGCATCTTAGTCAGCCGCTCACGTGAACGCTTAGAACAAGAAATTGATAATTATAGTGTCATCGAGCGTGATGGTATGATTTTGGGCTGTGCCGCGCTACATACGTTAGATGCTGAATCAGCAGAAGTGGCTTGTGTGGCCGTACGTCCTGAGTATCGCAGTGGTAGTCGCGGTGCTGACTTACTTGCGTTCTTGGAGCAACAAGCGCGCAGTCATGGCTTGCATAAGCTATTTGTTTTGACGACTCGTACCGCGCATTGGTTCGTTGAGCAAGGCTTTGCTGAAGTTGAAGCAGATGCCTTACCAGAATCACGTCAAGAGCAGTACCATAATGGTCGCAACTCTAAAGTCTTTCAAAAGAACCTATAGAGGATAGCCAAGCTGATATTATTCTTATTTGACTTGCTCTAACAAGGGTAATATCAATCAAAGCTAAAATATTTGCGCAAAAAAAGCCTTCATAATCATTATGAAGGCTTTTTATTCGCTAGATACTTATTTCACGCGCTAAATACTTACTTTACACTCAATAGCTCAACCGTGAAGATAAGCGTGCTGTTAGGCTCGATACCCGCATTACCCGCTTCGCCATAGGCGATATCTGATGGGATATAAAACTCATATTTGCCGCCCTCTTTCATCAACTGTAGACCTTCTGTCCAGCCAGCGATGACTTGGTTAAGTGGGAACTCGATTGGCTCACCGCGCTCATAAGAGCTATCAAATACGGTACCATCAATCAATTTACCTTCGTAGTTTACTTCCACCACATCAGTTGCTTTTGGTGATTTACCAGTACCTTCTTTTAGTACTTTGTACTGTAAGCCAGACTCGGTTTGCTTAACGCCTTCTTTCTTCGCATTTTCTGCTAGGTATGCAGTACCTGCTGTTTTGTTTTCTGTTGCTTTGTTTTCCATGTCTTTGACGAACTGCTCTTCTTGTTCTTTTTGATAGGTCATCAATACTTCTTGCATCTGCTCTTGAGTCAATGCTGAGTCATTGCCTTCATAGCCATCACGGAAGCCTTTTTCAAAAGTATCTAGGTTCAGATCTTTAACTGCTTCTTTATTACCTTCTGCCATCATGAAGCCTAAGCTATAGCCCACTTTTTCACTTGCTGAGCTTTGCTCTGTGATAGAAACGCTTTGAGCAGCTGTTTCTTGACTGCCGTTATTGGTGCTACAGCCTGTCATTAACAAAATAGCACTAGCAAGAGCGCTAACGCTTAAAGTAGTGATTTTTTTCATAAAGTACTCTCTAATTGTAAGAATAGTGGCGAGATGTCACATTTCTCTATAATAACAAATCTTAGTTTTGGGAACCACGCTTTGCGCAAAATTATCGGGCGAATGTACAGTCTGTGTAAATATTTCCTGTGATAATAACAAGTTATCACACAAATATAGTGTCGGGTAAAGCTTTCTGTCTTTAAATCCATCAATAGTTCAGTTAAGCTGAGTTCGTTAAGGAGATAAGTAATCGAATGTTGGTATTTATCATTGGTATATGAGTGTCAGTAGCAAAGCGATAACTAAAAACCAGCCTGATACTTTTGATAATCCTCTTTATTCGAAAATGATAATATCTTTCCATAACTCAATTTAAAGACACTATTTATAATAAACCATCTGTATATTTGTCTCGTTCAACAGTGATTGTACTAACAATACTTTTGAGTGTTACCTATAGGATGATTCAAGGAGGATAAGATGAATCCAATGTACACATCTTTTAACGGTTATCTTGGTGGGCCTATCGGTTCTATCATTGGCGCTATTTTGATATTTATCATTGGTTGGCTGGTCGCACTCGGTATCGCAGCACTTGTCCGCGGTGTGCTCTCTAAAGTCAATCTTAATCAACGCATGAACTCTTCAACTGGTAAAACTTACGATCTTGAGGGAATTATCTCCAAGATTGTTTTTTGGTTTATCTTTATCATTGCTATTTCAGGGGCGCTTAGCCAACTAAACTTAAACTCAATTTCGGCACCATTTGCAAATATGGTTAATCAAGTATTGGCATTCATCCCTAACCTCATCGGTGCGATTGCGCTTGGTGTGATTGGTTGGGTCATCGCCACTGTCGCACGCACTGCAATCAATGCGGCGCTTTCTAAAACAACGATGGACGAGCGTCTAAGCGCACAAGCCGGCGTAAAACCGATGAGCAGCACCATCGCTGATATGGTTTACTGGTTCATCTTATTGGTTGTTTTGACCATGGTACTCGGTCAGCTAGAGCTTGATGGTTTGTTTGCACCATTGACCAATATGGTCGACAAAATCTTCAGCTTTATCCCTAACATCCTCATCGCTGGTGTGGTCTTTGTCGTTGGTTATATCATTGCCAAAGTCGTACGCGGCATTGTGACCAATCTTGTTTCTACGTTTAACGTTCAAGCATTGGCGTCAAAAGCAGGCTTAAGTGAACAAAACAGCCTACCTAACATTGCAGGTTCGCTAGCATTTTTAGTAGTTATTATTCCAACGATTATTGCTGCGTTAAATGCATTGAAAATCGAAGTAATTGCTCGTCCTGCGACCAATATGCTTAACAAAATTATGGAAGCATTGCCAAATATCTTTATGGCAGTCGCTATCCTAGTAGTGACTTTCTATGTTGTTCGTATGGTCGCCAATATCGTTAAAGGTTTGCTTGAGAATACGCAAGTGAACCAATTGCCTGCCAAAGTTGGCTTGCAAGAAACCATGGGCAGCCAGAGAGTATCGGACTTAGTTGGTCATGCGATTATCTTCTTTGCTATGCTATTTGCAGCCATTGCAGCCGCCGATCTATTAGGTTTTGTTGCTATATCAGGCATCATCACGATGTTCATCGCTTTTGGTGCCAACATCGTATTAGGTGCGATTATCCTATTCATCGGATTCTGGCTTGCCAATATCATTGCAGGCGTTGTTGAACGTTCTGAGCAAGGTTCACAGTTCTTAGCAAATATCGTACGTGTATTGATCATGGGTCTTGTACTTGCTATGGGTCTAAAAGCAATGGGTATTGCTGATTCGATCGTTAATCTAGCATTTGGTCTAACTTTAGGTGCCGTAGCCGTTGCCTTTGCCCTATCATTTGGTCTTGGTGGTCAAGAAGCAGCTGCACGCTTCCTACGTAAGATGCAAGACAAAATGGATCGTGAACGTGACGAAGCGAAAGCAAAGTCTGCAGTCACGCCAAACTCATCGACGCAAGAGAAAGTTGCTGATTCAGTACGTGAAAATACGCCTTCAGCTGCTACTACGTCAACTACTGACTTGCGTACTGATGTTATCGAGACGCCTCGCGTAGATACCAATGACATCTACAACAGTGATCAGACGCTTCCTGGTAGCAATCTTAACGATGATATCAATAAGTAAGCATCCATAACGCCTTACTTTTAAATAAGAAAAAGACAGCCTAGGCTGTCTTTTTTTATGCGCGTATTAGTAGAAATCGCTTAGAGGTAGGGTATAAAAAATTGAAACGACATTGGAACCATGTTGAAACAGCACCTGACTCAGAACCACCCTGCTCTAAAAACTACTTTGCAGAAATCGTTAATCTCTACAATAATCAATCCCTATTTGTCTTTTTTTGCAGGTATAGAAAGACTTAGCTGTATTTGAGGTAACTTAGCAGGCTTATTATTGTTCTCGTCATTGTTATCAGATTTAGCATTCTGATCAGCTTGCTTATTTGTTCTTTGGACGTTATTTTGCGATTCCTGCTTTTTTAGCTGCTGTATTTGCTTAGTTAGCTGCCGCTCTCTTTGAGTCATCGTATCGACTGGCTGTATCCATACATCAATATCGATAAATGTCTCATTATCTTCAGTAATAAAATCAATACCAAGCACAACGATATGATGTAACTCTACTATTGGCAAGCGCGTCGCTACGTCCTGTGCAATTTTTGCTAGATTCGGCTGGATAGCCGCTTTGCTGTTATTTGCCTGAGCATCCTGACCATAGAATATGAGCACATAGTGCCGACCCAAGCTCTCGTAAGAATGCTGATGTACCACATAACCATCTTGTCTCAGCTTATCACTTTGCTTAGGATGTCTATATAGCGTACGGACCAGTTCATGCCGCGAGAACAACGACTCATCCAGCAGTTGTTGCTGCCAGCGAGACACTGAGATATCTGGCTGTGTTTGATCGTCTGTCGCTGTCTGCTTTTCACGATACATTGCTATCATCTGTGCACTTAACTGCGACCATAGTGTCGCTGCTTGTTGCATATGCTGATGATACATCTGGGCAGTTGCGCTCTGATTTTTGTACGCGAGCGCCATGGTGACAAGTGCTGGATTGGGTTTATCCTGAGTTTCATGTTTGATAAGCGTATTATCTACTGTGATAGCAGGCGCCAATAAAGATGGACTTTGCAAAAACTGAGCCGCGAGTACTTCTTCTGATACAAAACTTGGCGCATGACTGATAGCCGAGTATTGCAACTGTGCTAAATGATAACTCAAAAACCGCCATAACTCGCAAGGGGTCTGTACCGCTACCAAGACCGATTGCCAGTCGTGCCAGCTGAACACGTGTAGTTGTGGCCCAGCCTCACTCATATCTACCACCAAATCCTCCAAAAAATAGCGAGCGCCGAAGTCATGCTTTAGACGACTGGGTGGTTTGGTCTGATGACTATCAGTATGTGCTGCACTCCTCTCTTCCTCATCAGTCAGCTGAATATCGACAACTAAAACATCATGGCAAGCGGGCTCTATGTCTTTAGTGTTGGTGTCGATACTTTCGGTGCGGTTTTTTTCGATGTCGTTTCTTTCGGTGCTTTTATTTTGAGAAGCTAATGCCTTATGCCATGCGAGGGCAGATTTTACCGCAGTCATACGTGCTGCACTAATATCAGCTGAACTGGTATCTAAAGGTAAATACAGTGTCAACGCCAGCAGTTGCAGCTTGCCTGCTGAGAGTTGGTAGAGATATTGACCAGCATCATATTTTTGTCCAGCTGTTTGTATAGCAGGCAGCGTGACGCCTATCGCAGCTGACTGTAAATAACAGGCAAGCTCACTAGCAAGATAACTTTCATCAGATATTGCAGTAGAGGACTGAGACACAAATTCCAACCTTTTATTATCGTATATTAGGCGATTAGTCGCCTTTTGACTTCTCAAAACCATAGCGTTTTTACTAATATCATTGCTAGTACTTTAGTGCATTTACGACTGTAAAATTACGCTACATAAGCACCATCAGACACAGTCGCTTTCAACGCAATGACTTGTTATGATGATATCAAAGCGGTGTTACTTGTTCGTAGATTTTATAATTATAGGCTGCATTCACGCACCGCTGTTAGGTTCATTTATCAAATTTTAATCAGCACTATATAATAACAAGGATTGAGCATTATGAAGCGTTTTAAAGAAAAAACCGTGATCGTCACTGGAGCAGGTTCAGGTATTGGCCGTGCCACTGCCATTCGCTTTGCTGAAGAAGGTGCTAGAGTGGTTTTGGTGGGGCGTACTGCTGATACCTTAGCAAAAACAGCAGAACAGTTTCCAGAAGATCATACGTGGATTCATACTGATAACTATCTATGTGTCACTTGCGATATCAGCGTACAGAGCCAAGTACAGGAGATGATCAAGCATACTATCGATAAGTTTGAAAGGATTGATGTTTTGGTCAACAACGCTGGAAAAGCGACTCAAGGTAAGATAACAGATCTGTCTGCTGAAGACTGGCGCTCAGCCATTGATGTTAATTTAAATGGTACATTTTATGTCTCACAAGCGGCGATGCCCCATTTGATAGAAACCAAAGGCAGTATCGTCAATGTCTCATCCCTCTCAGGTATGGGTGGCGACTGGAATATGGCCGCCTACAACGCTGCCAAAGCAGGCGTAACCAACTTAACGCGTACGCTGGCGCTAGATCATGGCCCTGACGGTGTGCGCGTCAACGCTGTCAATCCAAGTGTGACTAAGACCAGTATGACCACTGCCATTCAAGACAATGACAATAAGACAGACAAATTCCTAGCCCGTTGTCCACTTGGGCGTTTGGCTGCCCCAGAAGATATCGCCGCTGCCATTACTTTTTTGGCCAGTAACGACGCTGCTATGATTACTGGGGTGAACCTGCCTGTTGATGGCGGTGTCAGCGCCTCTAACGGTCAGCCACAGTTCTAGTATTTTGCTATTTAAGTTAACAGCCACAATAAAATCACTCAAAAAAAGCCCCTGATAACATAGTATCAGGGGCTTTTTTATCTTTAGAAATATAATAAAAAAGGCTTATTCAGATTTAGCGGCGTTATTGATATCTTGTAGCGGCTGCGATAAACGCTCAGGATGCCTTGGCATGACACCTTGGTATTGAGCATAAATTTTTGGCAAATCCGCTTCAATATCTCCAGTTGGATGTACTAAAGATAAAAAACGAACTTCTTTGGTATTATAATCCAGCGCGACTGGCAAGATAGGCACGCCAGCACCGAGCGCCAAATAGTAAAACCCTGTCTTCCAGCTTTCAGTATACTGCCGTGTACCCTCTGGTGATAAGCCCAAAAATAGCGGCTCACCTGTCTTAAACTTATCAATACTGGCTTGTAGTACTGAGCCTTTTTCAGTGCGATTAATCGGAATAATCCCCATCCAGTACAGCAGCTGAGACAATACTGGCACTCTAAACAGCGTATGCTTTGCCATGATACTAATTTTTAAATCTAGCGCAAATAAACTAGGAAGTGCATAAACGCCATCAACATTAGAGGTATGGGGTAATGCCAATACCACAGCCTGAGAGATATTAGGAATATCACCAACCGTTCGCCATCCCAATGTCTTCATGAGCCACAAGCCAATCACAGGCGACACTTTGTTACCGCGCCTAGGCACATTATCACCCACTTGTTTTCTACTGAGCTTCGGCAGTATCTTTGAGCGCGCAGACTCAGTAGTAGCAGACTTAGAGCGTTTAAACATCTTTGGCATCATGGCAGTACAATATAGTGAAAGGTACTAACATGATAACATTAAGCCTGTTTGACTAGGCTGAATTTTGCGTGCTTTTACTACGTACAAGAGCGCTCAGTCATAAATATAAGTAATACCCTATGTCGTTCACTCTTGCACATATTTCTCAAGACTCACTGATATCGATTAAGAAATATCAGCTAAATCGCCTTTACTTTCCAGCCAAGATTTGCGATCAGCGGCACGTTTCTTTGCCAGTAGCATATCCATAATGCCATTGGTCAGTACCATGTCATCCATATCTAACTGCACTAACCGACGCGTGTCTCGGCTCATCGTCGTCTCACGCAGTTGCTCAGCGCTCATCTCACCCAGACCTTTGAAGCGTGTGATTTGCGCTTTCTTATTACCCGGTACATTGGACAAAATATGCGCAAGCTCTGGCTCATCTAACGCATAATGTACTTCTTTACCCACATCCACGCGGTAGAGCGGCGGCATCGCGACAAATAAATGACCCGCATCGACCAGCGCAGGGAAATGCTTCACAAATAACGCACAGATCAGTGTCGCAATATGCAGTCCGTCAGAGTCAGCATCTGCCAAGATACATATCTTGTCATAGCGTAGCTCGGACAGATCATCAGAAGCCGGATCCACACCGATCGCAATGGCGATATCGTGAATCTCTTGGCTCGATAGTACCGTATCTGAGGACACTTCCCACGTATTTAAAATCTTACCACGCAGGGGTAATATCGCTTGATAGTGACGATCACGCGCTTGCTTAGCGCTACCGCCTGCCGAGTCACCCTCTACTAAAAACAGTTCCGCGCCATCACGCAGATCTCCGCGGCAATCTGCCAATTTACCTGGCAATGCTGGCCCTTGGGTAATCTTCTTACGAGCGACTTTTTTGGCGGATTTTAGGCGTCGTCCTGCTTTATTAATTGCCAATTCCGCAATCTGCGTACCCATATCTGCATGTTGGTTGAGCCATAAGCTAAAAGCATCTTTTGCCAAGGTCTGTACAGCGCCAGCAGCCTCGCGGCTCGATAAGCGCTCTTTAGTCTGTCCAGAGAACTGCGGCTCAGAGAACTTCAAGGATAGGATATAGTTCACTCCATCCCACACATCTTCTGCAGTTAACTTCACACTGCGCGGTAGCAAGTTATGAATATCACAAAACTCACGTAACGCTTCTAAGATACCCGTGCGCAGACCATTGACGTGCGTACCGCCTTGAGCCGTCGGGATCAGGTTCACATAGCTTTCTTGAATCGGCGTACCGCCCTCAGGTAACCAAGACAACGCAAAGGTCACACCCGCACGTTCGCCTGCTTTTGCATCGTAGTTATAATAAAACGGTGCTTCAGGTAGCGTCTCAAGACCATCTAATTGCTCGCTTAGATACTCGACCACCCCATCAGTAAATTGCCAAACGACCTTTTCATCATTGATATCATCGGTGAACTCAATCGTTAGCCCCGCAGACAATACCGCTTTGGCTTTTAGATTGTGTTTGAGCTGCTTGACATTAAATTTGGGCGTATCAAAGAAACTACCATCGGCCCAAAAATGCACTTTGGTACCACGTTTACGTTTATTGGAGCTGACTGCTTCTGTCAATGGCGTCACAGGTGCGCCGTTTTGAAACGCCATATCAAACTGCGTACTATCACGCCATACCGTTACTTCAACACGCGTGGATAACGCATTGACGACAGAAATACCCACACCATGCAGACCGCCAGACACTTCGTAATTGGAGGTCGAGAACTTGCCACCCGCATGCAAGCGGGTCAAAATCAGCTCGATGCCTGATTGACCAAACTCAGGGTGAATATCAGTCGGCATACCGCGCCCATCATCTTTGACAGACAGCGACCCATCACTGTGCAGCTGCACCTTGATGGTTTTGGCATAACCCGCCAACGCTTCATCCACCGAGTTATCAATGACCTCTTGCGCCAAATGGTTTGGTCGCGTGGTATCGGTATACATACCCGGGCGACGACGTACGGGTTCAAGCCCTTCTAAAACTTCTAACGACTGCGCATTATATTGACTCACAAATGCATCCTTAACTATTCATGTGCGTTTAACTCTATAAAACCATTATAACCAAAAACAGCGACGTTAAGGTCAATAGTCCATCGTTCACGTCATATAATGTCGTCTGTTTAGGTTTTTACTAAATTCTGTAGCATCTCTATTACCATCGGTAGCTGCTCACCAAAATCACTAAAGCGATGATCGCCGCCTGCTTGTACGGTTACTGATGCGCCCTGCCCTTCATAAAAGTCCTGAGACAACTCAGAGCTTAATAGCTCATCACCCTGTTTAAGCAGTACAGCAATTTTGTTGGGATAATTAACTTGAGAGATTTGATGATCTGCAAACCATTGCAAATCAGCATTGGTTATATCCCAGCCGCCTGCTGTCGAATGTAAAACATAATCTTCAGACAATGCTGCTTTACCACTATCGATTAATACAGACTCATCAGCAAACCGCTGTAGCGTAATATGTGGCTGCGTACTAGGGTTTAGTAGTAATGCAGGGCAACCCATTTTATTACTGATTAACGTAGAAAAATATCCACCCAATGAGCTACCAACCAATACCGTACTGGAAGATTCGGTCTGCTCATCTTTGCTATTGTTTAACCCGTCTATCAATAACAACAACTTCTCACGAACTTGCGCAGGCGATTTATTCAAATCAGGACGCAGCACCGTGATATCAGGATGATGATGCTGGCAGTATTTGTCTAACAGCAGCCCTTTAGCCGAGTTCGCATCGCTGTCCAGTCCATGGATATAAATCAGGTTCACGTATTATCTCACTTATTAATTTTGTTATGATTGTCTTATATAGGCTAGTAGCGCTAAGCATAGCACCCGATGCGCAAAAATAATAACAATAAAACGGCACACTATTAGTCGGTATTTGCGACATAATAATATGATCATAATCGTCTGGTGCCAGTCAAAGGAATGATGGTAATAGCAATGGAGTCGCCATGAATCAACAGTTTGAGCTGTTCGACATTGACAACCCTTGTATCGGTGTCTGTGAAAGCAATAAAAAAGGCTATTGCTTTGGTTGCCTGCGCAGTCGAGCCGAGCGCCAACGATGGCATCATATGACGACAGAGCAGCAACGTGAGGTACTGAGGCTTATCGCAGGACGTAAGCTGCGTATTGAGCTTATGCGGCTGCGCAAAAACGAGCAGCTAGGATTTGATTTTGAAGAAGAGGTTGAGATGGGTTTGTTGTTTTGATACTTTGGAATAATTTTGGTTACTAGAGCAAATCTGCTTAGCTTCTATTCATTATTTGCGTCGAAATAAATGATCGAATGTTTCTATATGGTACTCAACTAGCCATTCATAGAGGTTATCATATAAAAATCGAATAGACTCTATATCTGATGAATAGACCATACACCCACGATCATCATACATGTAAAAGACGATTTTCTTAGATTTGTTAATAAAGTATATATTGTCACTTATTGCTGGGGATAAACCCATTTCAAGATTAGCAGTACCTCTAAGGATATTGATATAGTTTACTGAGGCAAGATCTACTCTAAATATTTTCTGAATATGATGAGTAGTAATTGTCATTATCTCTGAAATTTCTTTTTGAATATCATAAAACTCGTCAGTTTCTGAAGTTATAACAATATTCTCATCTTTAATTATTTCGTCAAAATACGAAAATTGTGCTTCTAGATACCCATTCGTTGGCTTATAAAACTCTCCACCTCCGTCATGTTTAAAGGAGTTAATTAGAATGTAGACTTCATCTTCATCGTTAAATACAGACTCAAAAATCTTAACTGCTTTTTTTACACAATGATCAACTCTTTTGATGGTACCGTTTTCAAAACCATCGCCTAGTTCAAATCTTAAATGGTTGGTATGACTAATAAATGACTCTGTAGGATGTAAATTACTATCAGGAAAATTAGTTTTGATAAAATTTTGAAAAGCATACCAGTTTGAATTTTTACTCATAATATTCCTTAACCCTAAACTAAACAGTGTATGAGTCGACTACGAATAATTTGTAAAGCAAGCAATACACTACCTTATGAAACGCTTATGGAAAACCAGTGATTAACACTACTTTATATTCTTCAAAACGGAATATGGTCATCAAAACTGTTCACCGACTTAGATACTTTTAGTTGAAGAGCTTCTTCATTTTTTAAAAGTTCATCAACCCCTAATTCAGTTATAGAGTAAGCATAGAACTCATAACCTTCTTGGTGATCTATTTCTATAGATTTGCTTAAAAAACCCATGCGCTCTAGTTTTACTAAAGAAAGCTGAAGAACAGCATCGTCTATCCCATTGATATTATTACTTATCATGTAAAAAGGTAAACCAATAGGATTAGCAACTTGACTTTGAAGACAAGAAGCTAAAAATCTATAGTCTTGCTCTTTCAACTTGTAATTTGATGGATTCGCAATAATTGCTTTCGATTCAGAAAGACTAGAACGATTTAGAATACCTAAACTAGCAGCTTCTATTTTAATTAATGAGCAAGCCCTATTAGTTGCAGAAACTAAATCACCATCTGAACGATTCACATCATAGTCAGCAGGCGTCACACCTAATAAATCAGTTGGTAGATGTATATCTATATCACGAGGCTTAAGAATAAAAGAACGTTTCTTTCCAATAGCACCAATAAATAAACCAAGTTCAAATACTACATTATCTCTAACTATATGTTGATTTTCATCCCTAATTACAGCTACATCATCTGGTGCAAAAATAAACAGTGCAAAGTCGACAGTAGAAGACTTCTCAACTAAATCTTCAATAGTTGAAGATGAGAGTTTAAAAGTACCCCCTGTCCAAATAGTAACTTCAAACTGATGATCTAGATTGACATTAACAGCTTCGGCAATTGGAATACTTTCAACTGAGGATGCAATAAATAATCGGGGTTTTCTCAACTCATAATCTCCGTACTTTATTAAATGTCAAAAATTTAAAATCCTAAAAATAATGCCATAATCTCCTAAATAATATAGCAATAAAAATCACATCTTGCACTCTTTCGTATTTGTAAATAACAAAATCAAAAGTATTAAATATAATACTTTCAAAAAATAAAGCTTATTGAGATCCAAAGGCTAGATATAAAAAGGTCTCCAATCACACAATTGATTGAAGACCTTTAGTTATAAAAAGATAACGATGACCTACTCTCACGTCAGCGAACCACACTACTATCGATTATAAGATATTTCACTTCTGAGTCCGACAATTAACAAATTTTACATCGTGCTCTTTTCGTCAGCGATTGGGCTATTACTGCTTTACTTTCTCATTTATAAAGGACTAGTAACTAAACTATAAAGAGTACGTACGCCATTAATATAGTTACCCATGCGCATATTTTCATTGGCAGCGTGCTGATTATTGTCAGCGTTGACCAAAGGTACGATAACAAACGGCACTTGCAGAGCATCTACAATCTCTGCCGTTGGCACTGTACCGCCCATCATGCGAATACGGACTGGCGCAGGTTTCGCGCTGAATGATTCTACCATCGACTGGTACGCCCATTTACCGACTACCGACAGGTGCATCTGAGCTTTAGGAAATTCCAGCCAAAGAAAAGCCCCTTGACACTAAAGTATCAAGGGGCAAATCTAGAATAGAGAGCTGACGATGACCTACTCTCACATGGGCGAACCACACTACCATTGGCGCAACGATGTTTCACTTCTGAGTTCGGGAAGGGATCAGGTGGGGCCATCGCGCTATTGTCGTCAGCAAA
>NZ_JAMYEB010000018.1:0-39734 GCF_033790785.1 Psychrobacter sp. PP-21
CTGATCTTAACCCCATTGAGAAAAAATGGGCACAAGCAAAGTTTCTACGCCAAGGCTGGATGGAGAATAATCTGCCTAAACTGTTTCATGATATGGGCTGTATTTCTTTTATAGTGAACTGACTATAGTGTGTTTGCAAGGTAGAGGGAACGTGTAGGTAAAGTAAATAGCGAAAAAAAAGCAGAGCTCTAAATTTAGAGTCTCTGCTTTTTACTTCTTCATACTCAATAGAGGTCAGTGAAGAGCGCTAGGTTATTAGCGGTTAGCCAGGTAACGCTTATAACGTGTGGTCAGTTTCTTTATACGAATACGGTCACTAACCAGTGAAAATAATGGCGATACATTAGACTTAGGCGGCTTGCCATTGCCCATGCGCTGTAGCTGACGTTTGACTACTGCCATGGTCGCAAGCGCACTCAAGGTTTTGTCTTTCCAGCGTACCATAGGATCGTGAGCACTCAGTGTGGCATCTTTTTTCCAATCATTGGGAAGGGCTGGATTCAGCGCCAACGCTGTGCCCATGCCAACAATATCGATGCCCTGAGCCAGTACCTCTTCTGCAACAGCCAACCGTCTGACGCCACCTGTCGTCATGATAGGCATGGTAGCGGCTTGAGCAATCTCTTTTGCAAAATCCAAAAAGTAAGCCTCTCTTTGTAGAGTGCGTCCATCTGCTGTATTGCCTTGCATGGCTGGGCTTTCGTAACTACCACCAGAGAGCTCGACCAAATCTACTGCCAGCTCGTTCATGGCTAACACCACCACTTTAGCATCATCAGCATCAAAACCACCTCGCTGAAAATCAGCTGAATTTATTTTTACAGCCACTATAAAAGTGGCAGAAACCTGCTCACGAATGGCTTTGATCACTTCAATCAACAGTCGCATACGGTTTTCAATAGAACCACCGTACTCATCTTTTCGCTGATTGGTGAGCGGTGATAAAAACTGAGAGATAAGATAGCCGTGAGCGGCATGAATTTGTACCCCATCAAAGCCTGCCTGCTCTGCTTTGACAGCGCTATCAGCGAACCGCTGTATCAGCTGCTCTATATCCTGTAGCGTCATGGCGCGAGGTTTACTAAATAA
This sequence comes from Psychrobacter sp. PP-21, assembly GCF_033790785.1. Lineage (NCBI taxonomy): Bacteria > Pseudomonadati > Pseudomonadota > Gammaproteobacteria > Moraxellales > Moraxellaceae > Psychrobacter > Psychrobacter sp. PP-21. The sequence goes on from NZ_JAMYEB010000018.1 coordinate 1,090, forward strand.
ATGAGAGTGCTTGCCCAAATCAAGCGCCACATCAGAAGGGGATAGGACATCACCGCCCATCGCAGCGTATACCTGACGACCAGGGTGGTTGAGCTGCATCACAACGCGGGTGTTGTTTTGTTTGGCGGCACGTGCCCACGCCTCAAAAGGCGCGATGTCACTATGCTTGTCTAGTACGACACCGCCAGGACCAGTCATGGCACGACCATCGATCATGACATTCCCTGTGATGAGTAAGCCTGTACTGCCTTCTGCCCAGCGCTTATACAGACGAAGGAGGACAGCGCCTGGAATCTGACCTGCATCAGCCATGTTTTCTTCCATGGCAGCTTTTGCTAAGCGATTGGGTAAGGTGATGCCACAAGGCAATACGAACGATGAAAAAACAGGTGATGTCATGATAGTGGCCTAAGATTATGTTTTTGTGAAGCACGAGTTCTACTATGCGTTTGGCTATAGACTTATAGTTTAAATGACTATAACCTTATAGTCGAAACATGATTGGTAGTAATTGTGGTGAGTTTAAAAATGGCTGATCGCAAGGCAGCTCACGCAAAAAACTGTTATCTCTATCTATCATCACATTTTTTTAGCACAATAGCACTTCAGGTAAATTACTGACCTGTTGACCACACTATTGACTGAGTTGTTGATCGAATTCTTAATCAAGTTATCAACCAAATCAGGATACCCCTGTATTGAATGTATTAGCACAAGATATGACAGTACCTATAGATTCAAAACTAGAATCAAAACGCGAGCAAGCAAAAGCCAAAACGCGATGTGCATTGCTCAAGAGTGCTTTGCGGTTATACAGTTTGCAAGGTGCTCAAGGTATGAGCATGAATAAAATTGCTAAGGGTGCTGGTATAGCACAGCCCAGTTTTTATAATCATTTTGAGAGCTTAGATGCGCTGCAAAACGAGCTAAGTGCTCAGTTAAAAGACAACTACCTATCTCCTATGCGACTGGCGTGGGTCAATATGCTCAAAGACTACGACGTATTGAGTGAGGATCAGTTTAATGAGCAGTGTCAGCAATGTCTGACCATGATTTTTGATTCAGCGTTTCAGAATATAGAGCTGTTTCAACACCTGCTCGAAGATCGTCCACGATTTAGTGCCACTATAGAAAACCAGTCTTCACTAAGTAATGGTCTAGGAAATCTAGTCAGCGAAATACAAGAAGAGTGGACAGAGATATTTATTCAGGGGTTACAGCTATCCAATCGTTCTGTTGAAAGGAGTGCTGTCAATCTTTGTGTCGATATGGCTGCTGCACAAGTACACGAGTTGATATTAGGCTGTCATCAGCAGCGCTATTCAAGGGCGCAGGCGATTAACACATTGAGCATTAGCTTTGATGCGCTGTTCGCTAATTTTTTGCACGGAAGCAACCATAGCAAGTCATGATGTATGTCTTGACAGCTAGGATTTACAACACATAAAAGGGAGCATGACTATGGCCACAACAGCGGCTACACCAACGGACAATGAACAAATACACTTTAGAACTTGTACCTTATGCGAGGCCATGTGCGGCGTCGAAATAAAACACGACGGCGAAAAAGTCTTATCGATTAAAGGGGACAAAAACGATCCTTTTTCGCAAGGCTACATTTGCCCAAAAGCCACTGCTTTGCAGGACTTGTACGAAGACCCTGATCGTTTGAGAGGGCCTGTTGAGAGAACGGCGGATGGCTGGAAATCGATCAGTTGGCCAGAGGCGTTAGACAAAGTCGCTGAAGGTATTCAGTCCGTTCAGCAAAAATACGGCCAAAATGCGTTTGGGGTCTATTTAGGTAACCCGAATGTCCATAATATGGGCGGAATGTTGACCATCAAACAGCTATTGACCAGCCTAAAGACACGCAGTCGTTTTTCTGCGACCTCAATTGACCAGCTGCCACACCATATTGTTAGTATGCACCTGTTCGGTCATATGCTGCGTATACCAGTCCCGGATGTGAACCATACCCAGTATATGCTCATCATCGGCGGTAACCCGCTGGCGTCTAATGGCAGTATCATGACTGCGCCCAATATGCGCCAAAAGCTAAAAGACATCAAAGCCCGTGACGGCAAAGTGGTGGTGATCGATCCAAGGCGTACCGAAACCGCAGATATCGCCAGCGAGCATCACTTTATTCGCCCAGCGACAGACGTACTGCTGTTACTTGCCATGCTCAATGAAATCTATGCACAAGGCTATGCCAAAGTAGACAGTCGAGTGGCAGGCTTGGCACCAGAAATTGATCGTATTGAATCATTTGCAGAAGGGTTCACACCTGAGTCGGTAGCAGGCATCACGGGTATCACAGCTGATGAAATCAAACGTATCGTCAAAGAGTTCTGTGAGGCCGAAAGCTCAGTCTGCTATGGCCGTATGGGTATCTCAGTGCAAGAGTTTGGGCTGCTGAGCCAGTATCTCTCTATGGTCATCAATATCGTGACAGGACGCTTGGATGAAGTGGGCGGACTCATGTTCCCGAACCCAGCTGTCGATGTGGTCAATAGCTCGGGTCCTGGCTATTTGGGCAAACGCCACAGTCGCGTGAGTAACCTACCTGATTTTAATGGTGAGTATCCCGTCGTTGCGATGGCCGATGAGATGCTAGTAGAAGGAGAAGGGCAGTTAAAAGGTTTTATGACTGTTGCGGGTAACCCCGTCCTCACGACACCAAACGGCGAAAAACTAGACGAGGCGCTATCAGGGCTGGAGTTTATGGTGTCGCTTGATTATTTTGTGACTGAGACCAGTCGCCATGCCAATATTATCCTGCCGCCTGTATCGCCATTAGAGCGTGATCATTATGACATCACGTTTAATGGTTTTGCGGTACATAACGTTGCCAAATACTCGCCTGCCTTGTTTAGCAAAACAGATAACGAAAAGCATGACTGGGAGATTTATTTGGGGCTTGCTGATCGTTTGGATAAAGATGCCCCTGAAGCGGTACAAAAAGAGCGCGCGGCGACAAAAGCGTTTGGACCAAAGTTCTTACTTGAGCAAGGTCTTAAATATGGACCTTATAAAGACGTGACATTGGATGCGCTGATAGATAACCCACATGGCATCGATTTGGGACCATTGCATCGTATGTTGCCAGAGGCTATCAAGCATGCGGATAAACAAATCAATCTCAATGTTGATTTTTATCAAGCAGATTTGGCACGGGTCAAAGAGATGATGCAGCAGTATGACAATCAAGAGATTTTACTTATTGGTCGTCGCCATGTACGTAGCAACAACTCATGGCTGCATAACAGTTATCGATTGGTCAAAGGCAAATCTCGTTGCACGCTAATGCTGCATCCACAGACTGCAGAGCAGTATGGTATTGAAGATGGTCAAGACGTAAAAGTAACGTCTCGAGTCGGTAGCGTAGTCATCGCAGCAGAAGTAACCGATGAGCTGATGCCAGGCGTGGTGAGTATTCCACATGGCTTTGGTCATGGACGTAAAGGCGTCAAGCAGAAGATTGCACAAGAGCATGCTGGCGTCAGTGTCAATGACTTAACAGACGATACCCTAATCGATCAATTGAGTGGTAATGCCGCTGTTAATGGTGTGCCAGTACAGTTGGAAGCGTTGGGTACTAACACAGACCAGATATCTACTGAGGCATCAGAGACGTTAGTAGGCAGTGCAATCGCGTAAACTCAATTTTTTAAAGCAAAAAGCAGGCGCTTACATGATGTAAGCGCCTGTTTTTTTATAGGTATAACGCTAATATATTATTTCAATATCGGGTTAATTACTTGCACCTACAAAATCAAAATCGACTTTAGGTGTCTCGCCTTGGATTAATAAGCTAATCGCTTTTGCAGAACCGCAAGCATGCGTCCACCCTAGTGTGCCATGCCCTGTGTTGAGCCATAAATTATCAAAAGTCGCTGACGTATTGTGACTGCCATGTTTGACTTGACCACAGTGCGCACGACCAATCAATGGCACGTTCGATGGGGTCATCGGTCGCAGCCCTGTCCAATACTGAACAGAATTTGCGATGATGCCTTTTGGGAACAATTGCTGCACACGGCGAGTAATAGCCTCACAGCGCGTGATATTTAAGTCGAGATTATAGCCGTTAAATTCTGCTGTACCCGCCACTCGCAATTTATCGCCCAGCCGTGAGGTGACCAGCTTAAACTCATCATCTATTAGGCTAACAAAAGGCGCTAAATGCGGTGCTCGCGGGTTGACGGTATACGTGGCTGAATAGCCCTTTGCAGGAAAGATGGGCACATGAATACCCAGTGGTTTTAAGAGAGGGACGCTATAACTGCCAAGCGCAACCACATGACTATCCGCTGTGAAAGTCTGTGCATTCTCGCCTTTTGGGCGAATAGTAATACTGTGCACATGCGGACGCGCAGAGTGAGCGTCAGTATTGAGGGCTAATATCTCAGTATCATATAAGAACTGTACGCCCGCCTCGATACAGCGCTGTGCTAAGCGCTGCGTAAACAGATGCGCATTGCCAGACTCGTCGCGGCTGGTATAGGTAGCCCCTGTGAGATTGTGTGCAATAGGGTAGAGTGCTGGCTCTAAGCTGACGGCGTTATTGATATCAATCACATGACGCTCACAGCCTAGCGCTTGCATGCGCTCTGTAGGTTCGATAGCGGCATCAAACTCCGCTTGGCTGGTATAAAAATGCATGATACCGCGTGTTTGCTGCTCATAGTTAATACCGATGTCTGCACGTAGCTGTTGTAAGGTATCACGAGAATACAGACCCAAGCGCACCATCTGTACCAGATTGGCATCGGCACGATCAGCGCGGCACTCTTGCAAAAACTGCATGGCCCATTTGAGCTGATTCTTATCTGCACGTAGGCGAAACAGCAGCGGCGCGTCTTCTTTAAACAGCCATTTGAGCGCTTTCATTGGCGTCGCAGGATTGGCCCACGGCGTGGCATGTGAGACCGATATTTGACCACCATTGGCAAAGGAGGTCTGCATCCCTGCTGCGGGCTCACGCTCGATCACGGTCACATCATAGCCTGCCTGACGTAGATACCATGCAGTGGTCACGCCCACCACGCCTGCTCCGAGTACCGCAATATGTGTCATGGGATTCTCTATGCTCATGTTAATCATGATGGCAGTTCTGTACTAAACCACTATCACCTTTGCCAAGTCGCTGTATTGCTTGCTTGCGTTACTTCGGACGCGCAACATCTACCTGTAATGCTGCTGGCAAGTCCAGTATGCTAAGCGTGCTTTCTGCCAATTGTTCAGGACGCGCCACGACAAGAGCGATAAAGCCATCGTCGGTCTTCATGGTGTTGACCACTTGGATTTTGTCCAGTTTGTCGCCTGCTACTGGTGCTGCGCCAGTGCCTTGCACATAATGCAAAAATGCTTTGGGCGCAGATTTGAAATAAATACGAGCGATAACTTCTTGACCTAAATAGCAGCCTTTATCATAGTCCATACCGCCGCGCTGATGTAGACGCAGCTCCTGCGGCTGAAACTCAGCTTGAGTCGCTGCCACGATCCAATAGTTGCCTGTGGCTATACTGCAAGTCATCCAAGCTTCAGTATCAGCGGCTGTATTATGGTCGTCTTTGTGACTAAAGGTAGGCGCATCTGCCAGCACGCAAGGATAGATGGCAGTCGGCACACTGGTCTCAAACTTTGAAAACGCGCCGTACTTGTTCAAATGCGCTTGCAAAGATGCCGCACAATCGCTGCTTATGACCACATCATAATGCTTTTCTGCTTGTTTCTTAATCCAAATGCCAAATTCGATACGACCTTTTAGGTTACCGATGGCGGCTGCTTGATAGCTGAGCCCAAGTTTGGTCACATCACAAGTCAATTGACCTTGCAAGAATTTTTCGGCGTCCTCACCTTGAATGGTCAGCTGCGAAAACTGCGGTAATACTGAGGTATCTGAAGACTGAGTCATTGTTATTATCCTTCTGCTGAGTGCTTATTTATTAGGGCATATCCCTAATTCAAATGTTTATAAATAAATGGGCTAAAAGACAACATCGAAGTGATAAGAAATTATACGCGCACTTTTTATATAGATGCCGTTGTTACTGACCATGTTACTAACTAAAAGTGCGCGTATAAATCGTTATAAGGTTAAGAAGAGTACCACAAAAACACAGTCACAAAAACGTCATCGCTAAGGGGTACATTAAAGTGAGGGGTTAAGTGTTAAATTGGGCACAGTGTCCAATTTTCAACCGTACAAATTGGTTAAAGAGGGTGAGTTACGGTACAATGTTGACTCTATATTGAACCCAATATTTGATGACTACCGAGGATATAATGAGCTTACCAAATTGCCCGAAATGTGATGCTGAATATACGTACGAAGATGGTGCGTTGCTGGTATGTCCTATGTGTGCTCATGAATGGACGGCGGCTGAGACTGATGAGGCACAAGCAGAAGAACAAGATGCATTGATTCGTGATGCGGTCGGCAACGAGTTGCAGGATGGTGATGCGGTCACGGTCATTAAAGACCTCAAGGTTAAAGGCTCGTCACTGGTCATCAAAGTCGGGACAAAAGCAAAAAGTATTCGCTTGTTGCCAGACGCAACCGATGGTCATGATATCGATTGCAAGCTCGACGGCTATGGTCCAATGAAGCTAAAATCTTCTGTCGTCAAAAAAGCGTAAATTGTAAAAACGTCTTGAAAGATTGGATAATAAACAAATATAAAGCTGACGTTAATCAAAAAACATAGACCCTATAAAATATAAACCCTATAAAATACAACATCTACAAATAGAGAATAGCTATGAGTACTAAAAACGAACAGCTTTTTGCGCAAGCCCGCAAACATATTCCAGGCGGCGTTAATTCACCCGTCCGCGCCTTTTCAGGGGTCGGCGGTACGCCAATTTTTATGCACCGCGCCAATGGTAGCAAGATTTATGACACCGAAGACAACGCCTACATCGATTATGTCGGCTCTTGGGGTCCGATGATTTTGGGTCACGCGCATCCGAAAGTTATCGATGCGGTAAAAAAAGCGGCTGATGATGGCTTGAGCTTTGGTACGCCAACGCCGTTTGAAACCACCGTTGCTGATAAGATTTGTGACATCGTACCAAGCGTTGAGATGGTTCGTATGACCAGCTCAGGTACCGAAGCGACCATGAGCGCGATCCGTCTGGCACGTGGCTATACCCAGCGTGACAAAATCGTCAAGTTTGAAGGCTGCTATCACGGTCATTCAGATAGCCTATTGGTTAAAGCAGGCTCAGGTATGCTTGACATCGGTGAGCCAACGTCTAAAGGCGTGCCAGCGGATTTTGCCAAGCATACGATTACGATCCCTTATAATGACCCACAAGCGATCAAAGACTGCTTTGAGAAATGGGGTGAAGAGATTGCTTGCGTGATCTTAGAGCCGATCGCTGGCAACATGAACATGATCATTCCAGCGCAAGAGTTCCACGATACGTTGCGTGCACAGTGTACTGAGCATGGTGCAGTATTGATTTTTGATGAAGTGATGACAGGGTTTCGTGTGGGTCTTGGCGGCGCGCAGGCACATTTTGGTATCACGCCTGATTTGACTTGTTTTGGCAAAATCATCGGTGCCGGTCTACCTGTTGGCGCGTTCGGTGGTAAAGAAGACATCATGTCTTGCATCGCGCCACTGGGTGGTGTCTATCAAGCTGGTACATTATCAGGCAACCCACTGGCCATGCGCGCTGGTATCGCGATGTTTGAAGATTTAACGGAAGCAGGTTTCTACGATGACTTATCTGCCAAAGTCGATCATTTAGTCGATGGTTTTCAAGCGGCGGCTGATAAGCATGGCATCAATCTGCGCACCAACAAATTGGGCGGTATGTTTGGTATGTTCTTTGTCAAAGATGCTGATACTGAAACACCAAGTAATTTTGATGATGTGACAGAGTGTGACATGACGGTATTTAATACGTTCTTTCATGGCATGTTAGATCGCGGTATCTACCTAGCGCCGTCTGCCTATGAAGCGGGTTTTATGTCAATTAAACACAGTAATGAAGATATCGATGCATCTATAGCCGCTGCTGATGAGATATTTGCAGAGATGGCAAGAGCTTAGTCTAGCTTTAGCTTGGTTCAGCCATAGAGTTATTAAGCTTCATAAACATTCAAAAGTTCGAGAAACCAGCAAAATCAAACGTTGATTTTTGCTGGTTTTTTTCGTTTAGTGGCATTTGTCTTATAACCATTACAGAAGTAAAGGTGTATTTCTAAGGTTCGTTTATATCGATAATAGCGTGACTGATGCTTATACATTCAATCCCTGTGTGTCTAAAAAATAGACAATAAACTATGATACTCTGAGATAAATTCGGACAATAACGCAAGGATGCAAAAGAATGAGCAATAGTACTTCTAGTAGCGTAGCGCCTCTATGGCAGACCACGTATGAGCAGTATGGTTTGGACAACAACTTGGACGTATTGGCAGGTAAGCAAAACCTGATTGACTTATTGCAACCAAAGATAGATCAGCACAGTAATCGTCCCGCTTTTAGTATGGGCGCTGCGACCCTTACTTTTGGTCAGTTAGACAGTGCCAGCCGCCGTTTTGCGGCGTTCTTACAGGCACAAGGTACAAAAAAAGGCGACCGTGTTGCCGTACAGCTACCAAACATACTGCAATATGCCGTAGTGCTGCTGGGTTGCCTACGAGCGGGTATGGTACTGGTTAACGTCAACCCCATGTATACGCAGTATGAGTTGGCACATCAGTTGACGGATGCCCAAGCTTGCGGTCTCATTGTGCTAGATGGTATGAGCACGGCTTATGAGCAACTAGATGAAACGGTGAAAGCACAACTAAAATGGGTAGTCAGGTGCTCTATAGATCCTAGTATTTCTGATAACGATATTGCCTTGCTCAGTCAAATTGACTCAGCACAATCTGCAAGCACACATGAGCCAGCACATACCTCGACCCAGTCAACAACCGAGTCAACAGCTGAGTCAGTAACCAAGTCATCAACTGATTCATCAAAGCACAACATAACGTTTGCCCATATTATGCAAGCGTATAATGCCGCAGCGTTCAAAGACGTTACGATAGAGCGCGAAGATTTGGCATTGTTGCAGTATACAGGCGGTACGACTGGCAAGCCAAAAGGTGCTATGCTGACCCATTACAATGTCATGGCCAATGTCTGTCAGTGCTACGCGATGTTTGGCAAGACAATCGAAGCCAATCGTAGTGAGCAAATCAAAATCCTCAACCCTTTACCGCTCTATCATATTTTTTCATTTACAGTTTGCGGATTACTGGGTCTTTATGGTGGCTGGGAGGATGTCTTAGTCACCAATCCTCGTGATATCGATGGTTTGGTCAAAACGATTGAACAGCATCGACCTCATGTCATTCCTTCGGTAAATACTTTATTCATTGGTATGTTGCACCATCCGAAATTTGCCAGCCTTGATTTTAGCCGCTTGGCACTATCTATCGGTGGCGGTACAGCAATTATCAAAGCCGTCTCAGATCAGTGGCAGCAAGTCACGGGCATGATTATTAGCGAAGGCTATGGTATGTCTGAGACCGCGCCGGTTATTTCTTTCAATCCCTCTGGTGTTACCGCGTTCAATGGTAGCGTTGGACTGCCGCTGGCTTTGACGGATATTAATATCATAGATGAGAATGGCAAAACATGTCCGCTAGGTACGCGTGGAGAGGTTTGTATCAAAGGACCACAAGTCATGCGCGGCTACTGGCAACGAGACAATGTAGATACCTTTACCGACAATGGCTACTTTAGATCAGGTGATATTGGTGTCATGAATGACGAGGGTTTTTTGACGCTCGTAGACCGCAAAAAAGACATGATATTGGTCTCAGGATTTAATGTGTATCCCAATGAAGTAGAGGCTGCCCTGACCGAGCACACTAAAGTATTGGAGGTGGCGGTGGTAGGCGTTGCAGATGATCATAGCGGTGAAGTGCCAAAAGCATTTGTGGTTAAAAAAGACCCAGACCTCACAGTAGAGGAGCTACAGGATTTTGCAAGCAAACGCCTCACTGGCTATAAGCGTCCGCAATCCTATGAGTTTATCGATGAGCTACCTAAGACTGCTGTTGGCAAGATATTACGTAAATCCTTAAGATAAAAAATGTGTCGTGTCGTTTGTAAAAATGAGCTGACAGCAATAAAGCGATCAATAATAAAAAACTGGGCTACTAAAAATAGTAGCCCAGTTTTTTTGTCACCTATTTCGTGCGATAGCTGGTTTTTATCGTGCTTTATCGTACTTACGATTTCTTAGGCTCAGATTGCCTCGTAGGACATCGCTATACATACGGAAGTCGCTAGCAAAGCTTTTTAGTGGAAATTTAAAGGAAGCTGGCTTGTTTTTTTCAAAGAAAAAGTGCCCAACCCAAGCACAAGCATACCCAGCAGCGATACCTTTTACCAAAGGTTTTGCTGATCTGGTTTTGACAGACTTTGCCAGTCCCAACAAGCCAAAACTACTGCCTGCAAAATGCAGACGGCGACAAGCCATGTTTTGATGCTCGTCCAAATAAAAATCATAGAATGCTTGTTCAGATGGCGTCTCAGTTTTTACCATATCTGTCTTGGTGTTATTGGCCTGAGGGCTTGTGATTTTGGTAGTATTTGTGGTGGTGGTTTGATTCATGCGACTAGCTTCCTTGCTGGCGGGTTTATCGGTGGTCAATTAAAGATAATTTTCAGGAAAATTTTGAGCAAATAACTCATAATTTTGATGTCAGTTATAGGGGCATATAACCACTAAATAACGGTTTTCTATCATGTTATTGATAACTTTCAATGTAGCAAACCGCTAACACTAACACAAGCACTAGATGTCCAGTACTTAGAGGATAAGTGTCAAGATAATAAGTGCCTAACTAATAAGTGCCTAGACGATAAATGCCAATATGTCCCCTTAGTCTAAAGAGTAGGCTGTAGAGGGAGTAAGCCTGTAGCAAACTGTGCCAAATGTTGTTCATGTCCCAATATTATCTGTACTGGATTTTTGATGTTATTGCTTATTTGGCTGCCATTTATCTTATGATTATCGTCATTTATACCATCAGTAGACACACCAATGACAACGCTGCTGCTTTATAGAATGGTTGGTTGTATGCTCGCCATGATTTGACGTTGCTTGCGAGTGTTTGAGATAAATGCTTTAATGACAAAATTGCCCTGATTTTTGTAGATGCTGCTCTTTTCTACACATGTGGTTTCTATATCTATGTAGCACATGATTTTGATAAACTACACATTCTCTCTAACACGGTGACGACTTGTCTTATGCCTATTGACTATCTTGCAAATCCGCCTCTCAGCGATGATCAAATGATGGCCGCTATTGATATTGGTTCCAATAGTTTTCACTTAGCCATCGCTCGTCTGGATCATGGGGAAGTGCGTAAAGTAGTCTCCATGTCTGAAAAAGTGCAGCTCGCCGCAGGTTTGGATGAGAACAATATATTGAGCGATGCCGCTGAGCAACGCGGTCTGGACTGCTTGAGCCGATTTGTCGCGCGTTTGGACTCTGTACCGCCAGAGCGTATTCGTGTGGTTGCTACCAATGCCTTGCGCCAAGCCAAAAACGCTAATGACTTTATTTCCCGTGCCAACAAAATCTTGCCAAAGCCCATCGAGACTATCGCTGGACGTGAAGAGGCGAGACTGATCTATTTGGGTGTCTCGCATACCAATGAGAGTAGTGATAAACGCTTGGTTATTGATATCGGTGGTGGCTCAACAGAGTTTATTATCGGTCAAGAGTTCGATCCGCTACTGACTGAAAGCTTGCAAATGGGCTGCGTTGCCTTTACACAAAAATTCTTCGCTGATGGTCTTGTTACCAAAGAAGCGTTCAATGACGCGATTTCAGGCGCGCGCAAAGAAGTCTTGGCAATAAATGGACGTTACCAAAAGACAGGCTGGAGCAGTGTGGTTGGCTCAAGTGGTACGATAAAAGCCGTGCGCAACGTTCTGGTATCTAAGGGATGGGCTGATGAGCAAGAACGCATCACCTATAAAGGGGTCAAAAAGTTAGAGAGACTGCTGGTTAAGATTGGCAATATTGACGATATCGAACTAGAAGGCGTCAAAGATCACCGTAAAGCCGTGTTCCCTGCGGGCGTAGCAGTGCTGCGTGCCGTTATGAAAGTATTGGGTGTTGAGACTATTACCTACTCAGATGGTGCATTACGTGAAGGGGTGATGTATGACATGCTGGGACGTTTTGCAAGCGAAGACGTGCGTGACCGTAGTGTGCTTGCATTGATAAAGCGTTATTCAGGCGACAAAAAGCAAGCCAAGCAAGTGGTAAAAACCAGCCGCAATCTGTTTGAACAAGTAAAAGAGTCGCTTGATCTTACGAATGACGATTGTGACTTACTCAGACGCGCCGCGTTCTTGCATGAGATAGGTCTTGCGATCAGTCATAGCAGCTATCATAAGCACAGTGCCTATTTGCTTGAGCATTCTGATATTCCAGGGTTTTCGCAAGTGGATCAAAAGCGCATGGCGCAGCTGATGCTCAATCATCGCCGCAAGCTCAAAAGCGATATGTTAGATCAGACCTGTCAAGTTGGCGGCGATCAGCTGGTCTATCTATGCTTGCTGTTACGTCTTGCTGTCTTGGCACACCATAGCCGTAGCGATCATAAGCTACCAGATCTAGCACTCAAGGTCACAAGCGATAGTGAGTGGCAGATTACGGTTGCTGATAGCAGTGAACATTATGCGTTTTTGCTCGCTGATTTGCGTACGGAGATTGACCAGTTTGCCAAATGGGGCATCCAGCTGAGCGTGATTGAGGCCGAGGAGTCCGAGCCGTTACCATTGTCAGTATCGAGTTAAAGAGTAACGTAACAAAAGCGGTGTCGCCGATAATGTCATGCTATATAAGATGTGCTACTATAGCTTCTATTGAGTTTACAACTGTACTTTCATTATCAAAAGATCGATAACGATATTATTTTTTAAACATACTTATTTTAAACATATACATACTAAGTATAATGAGTAAAGGGAAGCGTTTATGAGCACTGTCTGGGATAGTGTGCAGCTTGCACGACATGCCAAGCGTCCATTGTTTATGGACTATGTTAATCAGCTTTTTACCGAGTTTGATGAGTTGCACGGTGACCGTGCTTATGCCGATGACAAAGCCATCTTGGGTGGTCTGGCGCGTTTTGATGGTCAGCCTGTGATGGTGATCGGTCAACACCGTGGCCGCAGTACTCGTGAGCGTATCGCCCATAACTTTGGTATGGCCAATCCTGAAGGCTACCGCAAGGTGATACGTTTGGTCAAAATGGCTGAGCGCTTTAATATTCCTGTGATGACCTTTGTCGATACTCAAGGGGCTTATCCTGGTATTGGTGCAGAAGAACGCGGACAAGCGCAAGCGATTGCAGAGAGTATTGCTGTATTTTCTAGTCTTCAGGTACCTGTAATCGTGACCATTATCGGTGAAGGTGGTTCAGGCGGCGCGCTTGCTATTGGCGTTGGTGACAAAGTAAACATGCTACAGAACAGCATTTACTCAGTTATCTCTCCTGAGGGCTGTGCCTCTATCCTATGGAAAACCGCTGAAAAAGCACAAGACGCCAGTGAGGCACTGAAGCTAAACGCCATTAACCTTTATCAAATGGGTTTGATTGATGCTGTTATTGATGAAGGCGAGGGCGCACATCTACAGCCGCAACCAGTAATGGCTGCATTAAAAACCCTGATCATTGAACAGCTTGATGAGATTAAAGATTTAGATCCTCAAGAACGTTGCGAGCTACGTTACGAAAAGCTCAAGTCTTTTAATTCAGAAGTGATGTTGCCGTGCTAATTCAAAGTATGATCTAAGCTTTTCATATTAGAGGCTGAGTCTTAATGCTAAAATAAAAACGTGTCATTTAATGGCGCGTTTTTTTGTGGCTATTGTTATATGAAGCTCTCGATACAAAGCCCTTAATACAAAGCATTTCATGCAATGTCTTAGCTAATACAGATGCTCATTCATCGGCACATCAATAAATATATAACCCCCTAATGACTAAGGCTGATTATGACCAGCAATGCCATCCTCCCATATCCTGTTAGACCCATTGTTGATTTACCGGTCGATGACGTATTGGCAGACGCCTTGTTAAGCAGTATGTCTGAGTATAGCGAGCAGCTACAAGGTCGTCGCCTTTGGTTAGCATGTAGTGGCGGGCGTGACTCGTTGGCACTTGCAGCATTATGTGTGCAGCTCTACCAGCAAGGTAGTCTGCCATGTCTACCGCAGCTCTTACATGTCGATCATAGTCTGCAAACGGACAGTCAGCACTGGGCTGAGCATGTTGTCAGCTGGGCACAAGCACAAAATATACCTTGTCATATCCTACAAGCACAAGTGAACGGACATGATGAGCAAGCAGCGCGCCAAGCACGTTATAACGTCATGCGCGCACATATGAACCAAGATGACGTACTGCTATTGGCACATCATGCCGATGATCAAGCTGAAACCGTACTGATGCGCTTGATTCAAGGCGCTGGCGTTAATGGTCTGTCAGGTATGCATCCATGGCGAGTGCAAATGCAGGGCGTACAGTGCAATATCCTGTGGCGACCGTGGCTTACCATCAGGCGTAACGCTATCAGCACCTATGCTAAGCGTCTAGAGTTGCCTTATATAGATGATCCAACCAACGACACTGGCGATAATGTACGTAGTGGTCTACGCCGCGACATTATGCCAATACTGGCCACGTACAATCCCAACGTCATTGATAATATAGCCCGTAGTGCCCAGCTATTGAGTGAGGCACAAGCCACTGTCAATGCGCAAGCTGAACAAGATATGCAGCAGACAGTCACTGAAAGCCTACAACTGCCAACTGCACAGCAGGTGCTCAATATTGATGCGCTACGAGCACTACCGATCTATCGCCAGCGCCAACTACTGCATCATTGGCTGGGTCAAGATGAGCCATTGCCACCTGCTAAGCAGCTCGTCGATGATGTACTAAATGTAAGCCAACGTGATGACCAAGATCATCAAACAAAGTTGTTTTGGCAGGGTCGTAAGCAATCCTATACTGTTCGCCGCTATCGTCAGCAGATCTATCGTCTGAGTAGTAAATGGCTGTCTTGGCTAAATATACCAATCATAGAGCAAGTGCTGCCATTATCTGGTCTGCTCTCTATTGAGAGCGATTCAGCTGATAACGGTTCAATCATATTGCGCCGCAGTATTGACTATGTGTGGCAGTTACAAGTATGTCCAGATAGATTGGCAAAGCTGCTAAGCGATCACTCAGATGAGAGAGCATCAAAAGCGACACTCAAAATAACTCCATTGAATAGCAAAAAGCGTCTCAAGACTGCACTGGCGACGCGTCCACAAGCGGGCAAAAGACTGTATCAAACCCTAGGTATCCCAGTGTGGCTGCGAAAAAACCTACTGGTAATCAGTATCGCTTTTATCAATAAAGACGGTACCGAAAACGATGCGGCTATATTGCTCATATCACCATTTGAGAATTGGGGTTTGAGCTCTGAAAGCGTAATGACTGATACTACATATCAGAAGTTAACTGAATATATTAAAAGCAACCTAAGCCTACGTACCATAAACTAAAGATCGAAGCGCTTTATGCCAGTGCATTGGTTGTCATTAGCCTGAGGTGGGCACTCACAGTTTGAATTTATCAAACGATATTAGTGGCAGTATGATAAACTGAGTGTCGTTTTATATATCAAGATGTTAAGTTGAATACCTTTGAATGTTGTGACTAGGAGACAAGTATGTCGGTATTAGATAATAAAAAAATCAGTTTTATTGGTGGCGGAAACATGGCGCAAGCGCTTATTAGCGGGCTTGTAGGCTGCGGCATCAAACCTGATCTCATCACGGTCGCCGATCCTAGCAGCGATGCACGTGAGCAACTGGCGGCTAAAGGCTTAAATACCGTTGACCCAATGGCTGATGCAACAGCCGCTGTCGTCGATGCTGATATCGTAGTACTCGCTGTAAAACCACAGATGATGAAAGTGGTTGTTAGTAGCTTTGCTGATGCATTGGATAATCAGTTGGTCATTTCAGTAGCCGCAGGCCTATCGACTGATCTGTTGTCTAGCATGTTGGGCGGCTATAGCAATATCGTGCGCGCCATGCCAAACACGCCCTCTATGATTCAGATGGGTGCAACAGGTCTCTACGGTACAGATAATATCTCAGCAGAACAAAAACAGCTGGCAACTGCGGTAATGGAAGCATCAGGACTGGTCATGTGGGTTGATGACGAAGAGCATATGCATGCGGTCACAGCCGTGTCAGGTTCAGCGCCAGCATATATGTTTTACTTTATCGAATCGATGGTCGATGGGGCCGTGGCGTTAGGTCTAGACAAAGAACAAGCCTCAGCGCTTGCAATGCAAACCATGCTTGGCGCTGCAAAAATGGCGATGGACAGCGATGATGCACCAGCTGAACTGCGCCGCAAAGTGACGTCTCCGAACGGTACGACTCAGGCAGCGGTCGAGTCCATGCAAGCCAACGAAATTGGTCGTCAAATCAGCGAAGCCATGCAGGCTTGCTACGATCGTAGCCAAGCGTTAAGTGAAGAGATGAGTAAGTAATTACTGACACGCGGTATTGTAAGTTGCGATACCGCTTATGCAACCACCAGCTGATAATGACATTTGTCATCCTAGCCTCTGTTAATAATGTCCCATTGAGTAGCACTTCATGAACAACATGTTATTTCAAATTTTTGATTTGGTCACCACATTCGCTATGATGCTGGTGTTTATCCGTTTTATGTTACAGTTTGCAGGGATGGATGCGAGCAATCCCATGATTGCACCTGCCTATAAAGCGACTCATGTCGTCGATGTATTTGGGCGTATTTTTCCAACGGTAGCACAGGGTCGTATCAGCATTGCTGCTATTGTCCTTATGTTTTTGATTCGTTTGATCGATATCTCTGGAAAAGCAGCATTGACGCATCAAGGTATAGCCCCTGTACCGTTATTCTTTACGGGTACGACCAGCTTAATATTAGATTTTTTGCGCATGTGTCGCTACTTAGTGATTGGTTCTATCATCGTTAGCTGGATCGTGGTGTTTACCCAGTCTCAGCATCCTATCATCGGTATTATTATGAACTTAGCGGAGCCGATACTCGCGCCGTTTCGTCGTATTACGCCAAATCTAGGTATGCTCGACTTGTCACCGATGGTTGCTTTTTTTGCTTTTTACCTACTTGAGATATTTATTGGCGGATTGACTGCCAGTGTGATGCCAATGTTAGGGTAGGGTAAACGTCATATCGTTCAATCCAAAAATATATAGTACAAAAAAGCGCTCTATGGCATATAGAGCGCTTTTTTATTTGCTGCATGTGTGAGACAGGCTTCTATAATAGTATTAAAAACTAACAAAGCGGTTGGGTATTAATTGAGCCTGAGCATCATCAGGGTGCGGTGCGTCAGCTGCACGTAATGTCTGAATAATCCAGCTGTCTGCTGCTTTTATTGCATCAATCAAATTATCACCCATCGCCAAACGTCCAGCGATAAAGCTAGCAAGAGAGCATCCTGAGCCATGGAACTCACCATTTAGACGCGGCAACGTGCTTTTGTGTACCATCTCGCCCTTTATGTATAGGTACTGCTCGATATCACCATCTTCAAAATCGTGTGAAGTTTTTACCAGTACGGCATGAACGCCTTGTGCGCACAGCTGCTTTGCCCCACTGTGTAAGTCCTGTTCGCCGCTTAATGCTCGAAGCTCGTGCGTATTTGGTGTGATTAAGGTGGCATAGGGTAGGAGCTGTCTAAAGGCACTCACCAATGTCTTTTCGTCACCCAAGCTACCACCGCTATTGGCAACCAATACAGGGTCCAACACAAAAGGTATGTCTTTGGAGATCTTTTCTTCTGCAAATAAGCGTGTGAGCATTGCAATATTGTCAGTGGTACCGAGCATGCCTGATTTGATAGCGCTCACTGGCAGATCATCGAGTACAGCATTGGCTTGAGCCTGTACCAAATCTGCGGCGCAAGCGTCAAAACCAAATACCTGCTGTGAGCTCTGAATCGTGACTGCTGTGCAAGCGATGGCAGCATGGGCACCTGTCTGTCCGATGGCTTCGATATCTGCTTGTAACCCAGCACCACCTGAGGGATCCAATCCTGAAAAACACAGTACGACAGGTCGCATAACCGCTCCTTTTAGATATTTTGAAATAAGTAATAAATACTATAGCCACCTACTGCCAAAAAATCTATCGTAGTCTAGCGTTTATAGAGCAAGTAGCAAGTAGCAAAAACATCATCAACGATGACCAAGTAAGTAGTGATGCTTCGCTACGAGATGGCACAATTTTTAGCAATAGTACGTGAGATAAGTACTTATATCCTTAATTATGATAAAAGCTGCATTAAATTAGCAGACAAGGCTTGCAATTCATTTTGGCTTTGTTATAATACTCGCCCACGACATGAGACGTATTGTTAGCATCAATACTATGTTTATAGCGGTTTTATAAATGTCTTGATTCGTTAGGTGAAGTGGGTGAGTGGCTGAAACCAGTTCCCTGCTAAGGAACCATACGTGTAAGCGTATCGAGGGTTCGAATCCCTCCTTCACCGCCATTTATTCAGTTGTTATTAGAGTAGTAGCGCAGTATACTGGCGTTAAACATCTTAATCGTTAAATCAAAAAGTATTTTGTTTTTAATTAAAAAAGATGTTGACACAAGCGATATTATCTATATAATAGCCAACCTAATTTACTGAGATTGTTTTTAACAAGTCAGTAAATGATTTGCAAAATACGCGCCTGTAGCTCAGTTGGATAGAGCACTTGGCTACGAACTAAGGGGTCGGGAGTTCGAATCTCTCCAGGCGCACCATTTGCATAATCAACTAAATCAATCGCCTGTCTTATGACAATTGGCGGTTTTTTTATGTCCAAATTTTGTGTGGTTTAAAACCTTAAGTCATTGTCTAGAGTTATCAGTGACTCCTTTATAATTTGTCATCATTATCTTATGACTAATGTAGATGCATGGTGTCGGTCGCTAGCGTGATTGGACAGTCACTTAGGATAATGTACGACAGTCCAATAATTTACGGTACAATAGCGTTATTATTCACTGCTTGCTATGAGCTTG
Organism: Psychrobacter sp. PP-21; assembly: GCF_033790785.1. NCBI lineage: Bacteria > Pseudomonadati > Pseudomonadota > Gammaproteobacteria > Moraxellales > Moraxellaceae > Psychrobacter > Psychrobacter sp. PP-21. The sequence continues at coordinate 20,234 of NZ_JAMYEB010000018.1, forward strand.
TACCATGTCAAAACGTCCATCTAAACGCCCATTAAAATCTACTCGCAATGCGAAGCCTCAGCCAAGCGCTTCTGTGCAGCAAAATCCCAATGAAGAGCCTACCATCGCTAAACCCACGACTCGAGTTGTGGCGATTCTTTATGATGGCATGCTGATTTTGGCATTGTTGTTTTTGGTGGGAACGATACTGACGGTAGTGGGAACGATTCTAACGATGGAGACAGGGACTGAGTCATCGCAGGCCCAGTCGCTACCGCTATGGTACCAAAACGCCATTATGACGCCGTCGTTTGTACTGACGTTGGTCGCATTCTATGGCATATTTTGGCGCCGTGGCGGGCAGACATTGGGAATGCAGACATGGCGATTGAAGACTATCAATGGTGCTGGTCAATGGCTAACATGGGGGCAGTCGTTCAAACGTATCTTGTCAGCTTGTTTAATGCCATTACTTTTTGGCATTATCGGTAGTTTAGTCGATGGGTCACGCGCCGCCTTACTTGCCAGCGCGTTCCTTGGATTGGTATTTAACTATGTATTCTGTCTGTTCAACCCTCGTGGTCTGGCAGTACAGGACATGCTATCGAATACCATCACGCTAAAAATGCCGAAAGTAGCACACGAAGGGTTATGGCGCGGCTTTAGAAACCGTAACAAAAAACCATAGCATCATCCAATAGATAGCTTTTTGCTAAACCCTAAACAAACCGTTTGAAACGATACCATCCAAATTATTGAAAATTGGATGGTATAACGAAAATATTGATTACATACTGACGCTTTGGATCAGCCATGCGGTATAACCCACAAAGAAAAGCACTAAGGTCGCGCCTGATAGACGGCCAAATTGGCGCTTGGTGGCAAAAGCAAACACGCATAGAACAACAAGCAACACGGTCAGTAATCCCATCGCCATCACGTCGCGTGAAAAAATAATGGGATCAGCGGTAATAGGGGCAATCACGGTTGCCAAACCGACAACGGCTAATGTGTTAAAGATGTTTGAGCCAATGATATTACCTAGCGCCATATCATGCTCGCCTTTACGCGCCGCTGACAAGCTCGATACCAGCTCGGGCAATGAGGTGCCAACAGCGACAATCGTCAATCCAATGATAAGCTCACTGAGTCCCCAGAGCGTCGCCAGCTCGACCGCACCCCAGACGATGGCACGTGAACTGATGACCAGCATCAGCATACCGATAAGTAAGCTGACAAGACCACGCGCCATACTTGGCTCTATGTGATCTGGATCAGTGCTCTCAACAATCACATCATCCTCATGCTCATGATACCCTTCACGGATACTCAGTACGATCTGTATCGCTAAGACGACAACCAAGAGTATCAGTAGCACAATACCATCAGCTTGGCTCAACACGCCATCACGCAGCTGCCACGCCGCTGTAGCAGTGATTAGGAGTAATAGAGGTAGATCGCGCTTTACGATGCCCTTACGAATGATAATAGGGCTAATCAGTACGGTTGCACCGAGTACCAAGGCAATATTGATGATGTTTGAGCCATAAGCATTACCCAAAGCCAGCTCAGGACTGCCTTCTAGTGCCGCCAATACAGACACCACCATCTCAGGGGCTGACGTGCCGACACCCAATATCAATACGCCGATCAAGAAGCTTGGCACGCTAAACTTCTTTGCTAGTGCTGTCGCCCCATCAATAAAGACATCGGCACTCCAAACCAAAATTGCTAACCCAATCAGTATTGCAATCACTGCCAACCACATCAGTATGTTTCCTTATAGGTAATAAAAGTGATGAACTTGATAAATAAAACTGGCACAAAAAAAGCTGAATCGACACAAAGATTCAGCTTTTATTTTAGCATCGAGGTTTTTGGTAATAACCAGAGTTAAACCAACGCTCTAGTTTGATATTTCTCTTGATCTAACCAAAACCTCGTCATCCTGTCATATTAAGCAACTTGTACAGGGATGATATTTGCTGTGTCTTTAACCGTGTTGTCTTCATTACAGTAGACAAGTTTTGGTTGGTAGGTAGATGCTTCAACTTCATCAAACTGGGCATAAGCACAGATAATGACGATGTCACCTAAATCTGCCATATGAGCTGCAGCACCATTCAATGAGATAATACCAGAGCCTGCTTCAGCACGGATAGCATAGGTGCGAAAGCGCTTGCCATTGGTCACATTATAGATATCGATAGATTCATTTTCACGTAGACCAGCAAGGTCAAGTAGATCACCATCGATACCGCATGAGCCTTCATAATGAAGCTCAGCATGGGTAACGCGAGCACGATGTAATTTGCATTTAAGCATATTAAGTAGCATAGGTTGCTTCCTTAGCGTAACTGATATTAAATAACTAAATCAAAAGGTTAATGGGGACAAAACTACCAAAATAAAAGGCCGTTGTTATAATGACGCTATATTATTCAGGTAATTTAAAGCCATTAATTTGTGAGCGGGCTTTCTCAGTATCGCCACTCATCAACAGGGGTAGTGCTTCAAAAGCTGCTGTCAGTGCGCTATCGATAGCGATTTGCTCATCGGGTGACGCTTTTGAGAGGACATGTCCACTAACTTTGGACTTGTGTCCTGGGTGGCCAATACCTACGCGTAGACGATGAAAGTCATTGCCGATGTGCGGTGTAATATCACGCAGACCATTATGACCGCCATGACCGCCATCGGTTTTGAGCTTGATGCTGCCAGCTGGGATGTCGAGCTCATCATGAGCAATCAATAGCTCGTCGTTTTTGATGCCATAAAAATTTACCATAGGCACGACTGACTGACCAGATTTATTCATAAACGTCAGCGGCATCAGTAGACGCACATCAGACCCATGAATTTGCCCGCGTCCTGTCACCCCGTGAAACTTCTTGTCAGGGGCGAGCGTGATATTGAACTGCTGTGCCAAATGATGAACGAACCAAAACCCAGCATTATGACGCGTGAACATATACTGCTGACCAGGATTACCAAGACCGACAATAAGCTTTATGGCCATAAAAACACCCTGCTTGAATACGATAAATAGAGATAAGGCTTTAAATTTGAGAAAACTGTGTATTTTCAAACCTTACTTACAAAAACAGCAGGAGATTTTAAATCACCTGCTGTTTTGTTGACTAAACGAGTCTGTCACTACGTAGCGCAATATGAGTCGCTACATAGAAAGTGTATCTTACTCGTCGTCTTCTTTCTCTTCAGTGTCAACTTCAGCGTTTTGCTCAGTTGCTGGTACTTCATCAGCATCAACGTCTTCAGCATCTTCGTCAACTTCTTCAACAGTAGGTGGCTGCATGTTAACGATAGTACGGTCATGGCCGTCTTCTAGCTCAAGCTCATGAATCACAACACCTTCAGGAAGTTCGATGTCTGATAGACGGAACAAATCACCGATTTCCATACCAGAAACGTCTACATCTAGGTATTCAGGAAGTTTAGATGGTAGGCAGATGATTTCGATGTCAGATACTAGAGTAGACAATACGCCACCAGCAGCAGTACCAGGCGCTTCTTCACGGCCAGAGAAATGCACAGGAACGTTCATGTGGATTTTTTGACCTTTCACAATGCGCTGAAAATCAGCATGCATTGGGAAACCTTTAGCAGGATGACGCTGCAAGTCTTTGATGACTGCTTGATGCTCTTCACCATCAACATTGATAGTCAAGATGTGTGAGAAGAACGCTTCGAATTCTAGTGATTTTACTAGTTCGTTAAGCTTGATAGAGATAGCTGTTGGTTCTTCATTACCACCATAGATGATAGCAGGAACTAGGTTCTGCTTACGTAGGCGGCGGCTCGCACCTTTACCTTGTAGTTCAGCAGAACGATCAACGGCTTTTAGTTCAAAATGATTAATGCTCATGGATATAATCCTATAAAAAGAATGATGAAGTGTCTGGTCATAAAAAAGTGGATTTGCGACCAATCCACTAATACGTGATGAGAGCTAAGAGGTGTCACCGTATATAAATCATACGGCTAACAACATTAGCCATTTGCTTAAGATAATGATTTTTATAGTAATAATTACTACAGTAACCATTATTGTTCAGCTTGATCAGCACTTTTAATAATGCCAACCTTGTATAATAAAACAAAAGGTCAGCACAGGCGCGCATTATACGTGATTTTGTGGCAATAATAAAGACCTACGCAAATCACGGACATAAAAATAGCGCCAAGTACTCATACTTGGCGCTATTTCTTTGGCTTATTCAATACCTGTTAACACAGTGGTTGCTGTTTGGATTATAACAGCTACTAGCTAGCGTTCAGTATTAAACACTGATCACTAAACATTAGGCATCAAACATTGCACTAATAGATTCTTCGTTGTTGATACGGCGTAAGCTCTCAGCAAGCATCGGCGCGATACTGACCTGACGGATTTTACTGCAGGCTTTTGCTTCAGCTGATAATGGAATCGTATCGGTCACAACGACTTCGTCTAGCGCCGATTCGCTGATGTTTTTGAGTGCGTTACCCGATAGGACAGGGTGGGTGATATAAGCCAATACGCGGCGTGCACCATTTTCTTTTAGTGCTTCGGCAGCTTTGCATAGCGTACCTGCAGTATCGACCATATCATCAACGATAACGCAATCACGGTCACGAACATCACCAATGATATGCATTACTTGTGACTCATTGGCACGCGCACGGCGCTTATCGATAATCGCCATGTCAGTATCGCCTAACTGCTTGGCCATTGCACGAGCACGAACCACACCGCCAACATCAGGTGAAACCACCATGATATTGTCATAATCTTGTTTTTGTAAGTCGTTTAAGAGTACTGGCGTACCGTAGATGTTGTCTACAGGGATATCAAAGAAACCCTGAATCTGATCTGAGTGCAAATCAACCGTCATGACGCGATCAATACTAACGATATTTAGCATATCAGCGACGACTTTGGCTGAGATAGGTACACGAGCTGAACGCGGGCGACGATCCTGACGAGCATAACCAAAATATGGCATGACAGCTGTGATACGGCCAGCACTAGAGCGACGCAAGGCGTCTGCCATCATCATGATTTCCATCAAGTTGTCGTTGGTCGGTGCACAAGTAGGCTGCATGATAAACACATCTTTACCACGTACGTGTTCTTTGATTTCCACGGCAATTTCGCCATCAGAAAAACGCGTGATGTCAGCTTTACCAAGAGGTATATGAAGATGATCGGCTACGGTTTTTGCTAATTCTGGGTGGGCATTACCCGTAAAAATCGCCAAATAAGGCATGACAGAAGTCCTATTGATTGACTCAAGCAGCGACCGCTAAGCAGTGACAAACTGCTCAAATTAAGAAAAGAGTAGTGAAGGTGTTGATGACTACTATTACAGTAAAAATGGCAGGGGTAGCTGGACTCGAACCAACGGATGTCAGGATCAAAACCTGATGCCTTACCAACTTGGCTATACCCCTGTAATGTCTAGGCTATATACGTCCGATAGCTAATATTGATTGTTTAATCATTACTAGAATGGCGTCATGACCTATCAGTTATATTATAAACGATTGAGCCGTCTAAAGTATAACTTTTCCCTAGCGGTGTCCATTGCGAACTATACCGAAACTGGGATAACGTTGTCAATGAGAATAAGATAAGAGGTTGTCTATAAACCGCTTATACTCACTATATGTCTAACGCTTCGTACTAAAAAATGGCAGGGGTAGCTGGACTCGAACCAACGGATGTCAGGATCAAAACCTGATGCCTTACCAACTTGGCTATACCCCTATTGTGGCGACCTATTATAAGTAAATTTTCAGATTTTGCAAGTCATTTGCGCTTTTTTCTGAGATTTATTAATAAGAATCAGCCGTTGTCAGTTTTTAGTTGGTCAAAATTGACAGCATTATATCAACTTTAAACAAAAGCAAAATTTATAGGAGCAATGATAGAGACTTATAAACTTTCCACCACATACCCTGCACAAGGTGCCTCTGCAACCCACTTTTCCAATAGCTTTTTATCAGCGGCAATACTCGCATCTAAAGGCAAAAACACCGCGCTACCAGAGCCAGTCATGCGTGCTATGCCAAGCGCTTGCGTCTCTAAACCTTGCAAATAATTTAAAGCCTCTGTAACCGCAGGAGCTAGACTCGTCACTACTGGGGTAAAGACATTATGATAGGGCACGGTGAGCGTTTGTACATAGTCAGCGCATTGAGTTTGAATGCTCTCAATTGAAAGGGGAGAGATATCCCGATGTAGCTTAGGATTTGCAAATAGAGTAGCAGTATTGACATGCGCATTAGGTGTGAGGAGCAAATACTGCTGATCAGGTAGATCAATGGCCGTTAATTCTTCACCAATTCCCATCGCAATAGCGTCTTGGCCAAAGATAAATATAGGTACGTCCGCACCCACAGTCGCGCCAATCTTTATAAGCTCATCACAGGTAAAATTAAGCTGCCAAATTTTATTGAGCACTAACATAGTTGTTGCTGCATTAGATGAGCCACCACCCAATCCTGCACCCATTGGCAAGTGCTTATCTAAAGCGATATGCACTTTTGCTAATTGCTCAGGCAAAATATTTGACTGTATGGCAGATGCTAGCAGTGCGCGCGCTGCTTTGAAAATTAAATTATCTTCTATATTAATAGTGATAGCCTCTGCACCATCTAATACTAGTAGCTGGTGACAGAGTTGATTAGCGCTTAATTCACGAGCTATAGTAGAAATCACGGCATTATCGCTGACCGAGAAGTGCAGATAATCGCCCCAGTCAAGCAGGCGAAAAACCGTTTGCAAATTATGATAGCCGTCAACTCGTTTACCCGTGATATGCAAAAACAGATTGAGTTTTGCAGGCGATAAACGAGTAATCATAGAAACAGATGGTTCGGCCATATTTTCAGTCATATTTTTTTATCATGAGGTGCAGTTATAAATAGCTATCTTAATGAGCAATGATGGTTTTTAGCAGGCTTTCTGTTGTTAATAAAAGATGAATTAATGGTTAATCGTCATCACAACTTTATTGCCTTGCGAGCGTACGGCACTGATCTTACTAGGTAGCTTATCATCACCCTTGTAAGTGAAGCTCGCATTCCATTCGCCATTGACTGAGCTGACTAAGCGGTTTTGAGCATCAAGCTGCGGCGCGCTGTCTGAAGGTGCCGGACGTCCAGATATCCAATAAGGCATCTGTGAGATAGGCGCTTGCCAGCCAGTGGCTTTTTTGAGCAAGGTTTCAGGATCATTAGCGGTCAATGTGCCTGTTTTTTCACTAACTAGCGTCGCCGTTTGACCATTGTACTCAATGTTGGTTTTGCCGATACCGAGTGCCCCGATGAGCTCAATCGCAAAACGATCGTCTTGTTGACCCCATGCATAAAACGCACTACCGCCTTGGGTACCTGAGGTATCATTGGCAGGCATTGTTACCCCAATTTTACCAGTGATGTCAAAGCTTTCTAGCTTTTTGGGTTGTTCGGCATTTTGGCCTTGCATGGTGGTTGGTTGATTGGTTGCGCTGGCTGTTTTTAGCGACTGACAGCCAGAGGTGATGACCATTGCGGTCGCCATGGCAGTCAATAGCGTCAATTTATTTGGTTTATAAGACGAGAGTGATACAGACATAGTAGGTTCTCAAAATAGGAAATTAAACAAAGATATTAGCTTAAGCGTTATTTGTTGCTCGGTTATGCACGGCTGTTAGCTTCTTATAACTGCCTTGTAATTTATAACTGCTATATTATTTATAGAGCTAAAAGACCAAACAGGGAGCTTGAGCAGTCAATATCAATACAACTGTATGCGGTCATTGATATTGTGTTGTCCAAATGAGAAGCGCTGTTGTAAGTCTGCGAGTAGGGCTTCAACCTTGTCGTTATTGCCTAGTCCTTGGTAAGCGCGCAATAGCAAAGTACCTGAGCGCAGGGTCGGCAGAACATCATAAGGTGTCTGTAGATAGTTAATCACTTGTTTATAGTTTTCTTTTGCCAGTGCATTGCCCGCCAGCACATTTAGGGCTTGCAGATGGAGCTCGTTATCATAGCGGGGATCATCGTAGCGAATCTGAATAATAGCGGTGGCTAGTGCTAGACCCTGCTCTGAGCTGCGCTCGTTGGCCAATAGTAACTGCGCATAACTGAGCTGGTAAGATAGGTTGCTAGGATCTAATGCTTGCAGATGATTGAGTAAAGTGCGTTTGACAACGTAATCGTCTTTGTCATCTAAGAGCTGAGCCCGAGCAAACAGTAGCATTTCATTATCAGGGTATTTACGGGCGGCACGTGTTAGTAGCAGCAATGCTTCTGCTGATTGGTTTTGTTGCCACAAAATATCGGCCTGCATGACAAACGTATCAGGCGCAAATACCGTAAAGTCTTTGCGTAGCTTTTCTAACGTAGCGATGGCGGCGTCAACATCGTTATCAAGTAATTCAAACGCCACTACCTTTCTACGAGCTTCTAATACCAAGTCCTCTTGCATCACGTCATTAAGATAGTATTTGGCTTGTTCAAAGAGCTGCTGCCGCTCAGCACTGATACCGAGATAATAATATGCTTGGTCAAGGTAGGTGGGGCTTTTGGCAAGTATGTTGAGTAGATCATCTGCGCTCGCATACTCTTCGATATCTAGACTCACCAATGCCGCTAGCAAAGTAATTTCGGCATCATCGCTAAAGCGATTATGGGCTTCGAGCAGTAATATCCAAGCTTGCTCGCTTTGTTTGAGATCCAATAAGTAGCGAATCTCATATAAATACAAGCTTTTGCTATCAGGGTTGCGTAGGCGAGCTTGACTGACATAATTGATTACGGTTTCTGCGGTCACGATTTTACGCAATATATCGGCTTTTAAGGTAATAAAGGGCACGTAGTCTGGCTGACGCTCTAGCGCTCGATTGATATGCACGATAGCCACTTCAGGCTCGTTAAACTGGTAGAGTAGACCTGCTTTTAGTACAGATAATGAAGCATTTTGCTCGCTATCTAGAGGCTGCAAAGCAGCAAGTAGCTCGCGTTTATCCTCATCGTTATTTGGGTAAATACCGATGAGGATTTCGCTTAGATCTGCACGCGGATCATAACGTAAGATACGGTTGAGCGTCTCACCAGCTAAGATATAATCGTGTGCGCGCAGGGCTAAATGCGCCACATAAAACCAAGCAGGTACGTGGTCAGGGTTTTGGTCTTGCCATGATTTAGCAAATGCTAACGAGTCTTCGACCCGCTCGTTACGTAAGGATAAAGTCAGCGCTCTCTCAAAAACTGCAGTGGCGTCTTCTTTAAAAGACTGCTGCTTATAGATTGCAATCGCTCGCTGCCTATTGTCGCGATCCGCGGCAAACTCTGCATCTAGTAGAGCATATAAACTTGGTTCATTAAGCTCAGGTTTCCACAAGCCAGTAGGTGCTAGACCATCAATATTTGCAATGTTATCTGCCGGCTGGCTGACTCTACGAACGGTCGTGTTAACAGTAGTGCTAGTACTGGTATTATTCGGATTATTATTGATAATAGCTGGTGCTTGCGGAAAGGTTACCTGTGATGAGGTGTCGGGTTGGCTGGCATGAACTGGCGTGGTCAAGCACAAACAAACGGCCAATGATAAGGCAAGCTTATACCGTTGGCACAGACGCTCCATAACGACCTGCAACAGAGCACGAAGGCTAGGTTGCTCATTAAGTGGAGGATGCGCGTGAAATAATGATCCAAAAAACATCATAGATAGCCGTATTCGTCCATGGTTTACCTACATCACTGAGGTATTTTATTTTAATCATTGTAAGTTAAATAATGGTAACGAGTACCTATGACAAACATTATAAGAGCAGATGCACAGTATAAACAATAGGAGCCGTGTTACTCAGACGAGAGTCGTGCTTCTTATATGAATACGCAACACATTAAGCCTGTTTTAAGCGCAAACACGGTCGACTGTATTTCTATTTGAAGGTATGTATCGATAAGAATACTGTGGAAATATAACAAGTTAAGTCATACTAAGCGAGCGATTTATGTTTGTTTTATTGAGCACTTGCCAAAATCTGGCTATTGATTTTATAAATCGTATGGGTAGTTGATTTGTTACCGCCGTGACCAGATACAGAGATATAGCTATCATAGATGGCTGAGTGTTAATTAACGCCAGCAATAATGATATAATAAGCGGTTTTTAGGGTCTTCCTTTCAGCGCTGTCATCAAAAACTGTCTTTTGAAAATAATAAGATAGCGTAAGTAGGCAACTGAGCGTCATGTTTATGGTCTATCAATAATGAGATTAGTGGTCATTGGGGTCAATCACAAAACCGCACCAGTCGCTCTACGAGAGCGCTTGGCACTTGTGGGTGACGATGTGAATGTCGCGCTCGACCAGATAGAGACGTTCACTGACGGTAGTGTGATTGTCTCAACGTGCAACCGTACTGAGATCTATGCCCTCGTGCCGCACAACTCAGCATCGCAACCTTCAGTGCCGCAAAGCAAAGTCTCACAGTCATCTAGCTTGCAAATGACCGTTACTACCGAGCAAAACAACTTTGGTGGTAGCAGCAATGTTTCGGCTACCGCCATTAGCGCTCACATTATCAAAATAAAGACGTGGCTTGCTGAATTCAAACAGCTCCCACTCTCAGACATCGACCCTTACCTTTATGTACATCGTGATACTCATGCATTGACCCATTGGTTGAGAGTAGCTGCAGGGCTTGACTCTATGATACTGGGCGAGCCACAAATCCTTGGTCAAATAAAGCGATCTGTGCACTTAGCGCAAGAGCAAAAAGTATTAAGCAATCAGCTTGGTTGGATTGTAGATCAAGTATTTGCCGCGGCCAAACGAGTGCGTAATGAAACGCAGGTCGGTGCGCAAGCGGTATCGCTTAGCTTTGCTGCGGCGAAACTGGTCACGCAAATATTTGATGATCTGCCCAGTCGTACACTATTAGTCGTTGCTGCAGGCGAGATGAACCGCTTGGTCGCGACCCATATCGCAGGGCTTGGGGTAGGGCGAGTCATTATCTGTAATCGCAATCCTGAGCGTGCCGAAGCATTGGCGGCGGAACTGCGTAGTCCCAATCGCCGTGTCGATGTCAAACCATTGCAGGAGTTGCCACAAGTACTGGCAGAAGCAGATATTGTCAGTAGCTGTAGCGGCAGTATGGACTTGTTGATTGATAAGACAATGACGATGCAAGCACTCAAGCGTCGTCGTTATCAGCCAATGCTGATGATAGACTTGGCAGTACCGCGCGATATCGACTCCAACATCAGCCGCATTGATGATGTGTATCTATACTCTGTCGATGATTTACAACATGTGATTGCTGGTAATATCGAGCAGCGTCGGCAAGCAGCGGTTGACGCTGAGTTACTGGTGAGTCAATTGGTCGTTGAGATAGACCGCCGCTTTCAAGTTCGTCAAGTCGGTAAAGACATTCAACAGTACCGCGTCTGTACCCAAGGTCAAGTAGATAAGCTGCTACACGAGTCTATCGCTAAGCTGCAACAGGGCGATGTCAGTCCAGAAGATATCCTCACCGAACTATCAAGGCGCCTAACCCAAACATTGACCCATGCACCATCAAAACTCATGCGCAAAGCGGCGCGCGAAGGCGATAGTGATCTGCTCGACTTTGTGGTTTCAGGGCTACAGGATGCCCACCGCGGGCATTGATAGCTATACACGGCTTATCAACAAATCATTGATAGTGCAAGCCATAACACTGCCCCAGCATGTCGTTGTCAACCTCTAGCATCAGTGCTAATATCAAGCTCTTATGAATAGTTTGGGTCAAAATAATGTGCTGATGTCTGCTCGTAATATGACTATAAATATATTGATGCAATGTTAGTAGACCTCATCAGTGTTCCTTGTTTTTTATGCGTTCAAAAGCGAGGAACCTCTAAACGGCCCAAGACATTACTATCCAAGACAATATCGCTATATTAAAGTGCTATCTGGTCAATATTCCGTTTTATCCGTTGTTTTTGTTCTAGCTCAGTGCTTAATTACTACTTATTAGCTAGCCATTAATTCTGCTACTTAATCAGTATCTATATTGTTTCATACCCAGATATTACGGAAAAAAGAGCCAAAAAATAGTTAACCATCTAATCACACACTAGGAGTGTTCAATGCCTGCATTACGTCAAGATATCGATCCAAACGGTTTGTTAGAGTATTCAGTGGTATATACCGATCGCGCGCTGAATCACATGTCAAAAGCTTTTCAACAAGTAATGAACGATCTATCTAGTGACCTAAAATCTGTGTATAACGCTGATGCCGTGGTGATTGTACCTGGCTCTGGTACTTATGGTATGGAAGCCGTCGCTCGCCAACTGGCAAACGACGAAGATTGCCTGATCATCCGTAATGGTTGGTTCAGTTATCGTTGGACGCAAATTTTAGAGAAAGGCAAAATTGCCAAATCTTCTACTGTACTTACGGCCAATCGTGCGGATGATAGCGAGTCACCTAAACCATTTGTACCAGTCGATATCGACACCGCCGTAGCCAAGATCAAAGAAGAAAAACCAGCCGTTGTATTTGCACCTCACGTTGAGACATCGTCTGGTATGATTTTGTCAGATGACTATATAAAAGCACTGGGCGACGCGGTCCACAGCGTTGGCGGACTATTGGTTATTGACTGTATCGCGTCGGGCTGCGTATGGTTGGATATGAAAGCATTAGGTATCGACGTACTGATTAGCGCCCCGCAAAAAGGCTGGAGCAGTACGCCTAGCGCTGGTCTGGTCATGCTAAGCGACGCTGCTGTCAAAAAAGTAGACAGCACTGAGTCTGACAGCTTCAGTGTTGATCTCAAGCAATGGTTAAACATCATGCGTGCTTATGAAAACGGTGGTCATGCCTATCACGCGACGATGCCGACAGACAGCTTACGCCAGTTCCGTGACGCGGTGAATGAAGCAAAAGCCATCGGTTTTGATAAGTTATGTGACGCACAGTGGACACTTGGAAAACGTATCCGTGAAATCTTAGAAGCCAAAGGTGTCGAGAGCGTAGCAGCTGAAGGTTTCAAAGCACCTGGCGTTGTCGTCTCTTATACCGATCGTGACGACATGCATAAAGGCAGCGCATTTGCTGAAATCGGAGTGCAAATCGCTGCTGGCGTGCCACTAAAAGTAGGTGAGCCTGATAACTTTAAGACCTTCCGTCTAGGTCTGTTTGGTTTGGATAAACTAACCGATATCGATGGAACCGTGGCACGTTTTGAAGCGGCACTGGATAAAGTGTTGAGCAAGTAGAACTATTTAAGGAACGTTTATAAACTGATGCTGTCGTGTTTATAGACGTTTTTTATATACTGCTGTCGTCATTGAAATACTGAGCCGTTTATGTACGTGCTCAGTATTTTTTTACTCTTTTATTATATTTTATAATATAATGTATTTTTATAAACAATAAATAGAAATATTCAACACATCTGAATAGGTCGCTCGTTATGAGTATACAAATAGACTGGCAGGCATTTACACCGATTTCTTTGGTAGGCGGTTTGATGCTCGGCGTGGCAACGGTTATCTTGCTACTTGGCATCGGGCGTATTGCGGGTATTAGTGGCATTTTTTCAAACTTGCTAAGACCTAAGCGTGTAGAGATGTGGCAAGTGCTATTTATAGTAGGTTTGGTCATATCGCCAGTGCTATACAGCCTAGTAAGACCGCTACCTGATGTACAGATCAGTACTTCGTTGCCACTGTTGATTATTGCAGGGTTGTTGGTTGGTTTTGGGACTCGTCTTGGTTCAGGATGTACGAGTGGTCATGGCATTTGCGGTAATGCACGTCTGTCTCCACGCTCGCTGGCCGCGACTATGACTTTTATGCTGTTCGGTATTGTGACCGTGTATATCGGTCGGCATGTCCTAGGGCTACTATAGGTGCTGGATGGCAAATTCCAGACAGTAGCGATCAGTCGTGTTAGAGCGTAAATGATAGATGATGGTCAATAGAAAACAATAATAGCGAGAGACAACAATGCTAAAGAATATAATCGGATTGCTAGCCGGATTGCTATTTGGATTTGGTCTGCTGGTATCAGGTATGACTGATCCTGTGAAGGTACAAGGATTCTTGGACGTGTTTGGCGCTTGGGATATCTCCCTTGCTCTCGTGATGGGTGGCGGTTTGGTTGTGGCGTTTTTTGGTGTGCTATTGGCCAAGCGTCAACAAAGCAGCTGGATTGGCACGCCGATCGATATGCCAAGCAAAACCATTATCACCAAACAACTGATCATCGGTGCCATGTTGTTTGGTATCGGCTGGGGACTGGTGGGTATTTGCCCAGGGCCCGGTATTGTGCTGCTTGGTACAGGACAATGGCAAGCGTACGTGTTCATCCCAGCGATGATCATAGGAATGCTGATTTACCAATGGCTTGAGCCCAAACTTGGCTGATATCGTTAGTTCTCTATAAATTGGATACGGTGTCAGCCTCGCTTAGTCTACTATTTGTAGTACCTTTACTTGGCTTCCCTGTCTCCAAACTATATTGAACCAACTATCGTATAAATAGGCTAGCACTCGAAAAAAGGTCAGTTATGTGTCGCTGACCTTTTTCATGAGCAATGACAAACGATATGACTTAATAAGGCGCTATTTTATTTAACACTGGCAGTAACTTTTGGCGTTTCGTGTGCCAATGATTTGGCGGCTTGGCGTAGCTCAAACTTTTGCACCTTACCCGTACTGGTCTTGGGTATTTCGGCAAAAATAATATATTTTGGTACTTTAAAGCCTGCTAGATGCTGACTACAGTGCGCCATCACCGTATCGCGTTGTAGCGTGCTACCAGTGTGAATCTCGATAAAGGCAACGGGGACTTCCCCCCATTTATCATGGGGCGCGGCGACGACCGCACAGCTCTCGATTGCTGGGAGTTTGTACAAAACGTTTTCTACCTCAATACTAGAGATATTCTCACCGCCTGAGATGATGATATCTTTGAGTCTATCCATAATTTTAATATAGCCATCAGGATATTTGACACCCAAATCACCTGTGCGGAACCAGCCATCGGCGAATGCTGCTTCGGTGGCTTTGCGGCTTTTAAGATAGCCTTTCATCACCATATTGCCACGCAATGCCAGCTCGCCCATCTCTTCGCCATCAGCGGCCACGGGTTCAGTAGTCCCTTGTTTAAATACCTCAAACCCTGCCATGAGATGAGACGTCATACCTTGACGAGATTTTTTTTGAGCGCGTGTGGCGACGTCAAGCTCATCCCATTCTTCTTGCTCAGCGCAGATTGTCACTGGTCCATATACTTCAGTAAGTCCATAAACGTGTGAGATATGAAAGCCCATTGCTTCCATCGCTGCTAGCATGGTCTCGGATGGCGGTGCACCAGCGACCCAACCTTTGACTGTATGCGTGATGGCATCCTTATACTCTGATTTGCCGCCAGCAATCATATTATGTACGACGGGCGCGGAGCAATAATGAGTGACCTGATGCTTGGCAATCAGCTGTAATATCAAATCTGCATCAATGTGACGCAAACAAACATTGACTCCAGCACGCTCAGCGATACTCCAAGGAAAACACCAACCATTGCAATGAAACAGCGGCAATGTCCATAAGTAAATTGGGTGTTTTGGCATGTCCCAATCTAATATATTGGAGACAGCATTGAGCGTAGCCCCGCGGTGGTGATAGACCACGCCTTTGGGTTTTCCTGTCGTGCCAGAGGTATAGTTCAGCGCGATAGCATCCCACTCATCTGTCGGCATCTCCCAATTGTCCAGACTGTCTGAACTGGCAACCAGCGCCTCATAACTCATCTGTCCAAACGGCTCAACATCGATAGCCGCATCCGCTGCGTGAATGACGATCAAGTTGGGGAAAGTCTCAGCGATGATGTCGGCGTGCTCAGCAAACTCGCTATCTAAGATTAAAACCTTTGCTTCTGAATGCTGTAAACAAAAGGTAAGGGCATTGATATCGAGGCGCGTGTTCAGTGTGCAGAGTACGCCACCTGACATCGGCACACCAAACGCGCATTCGACCATCGCGGGCGTGTTTGGCAACATGACGGCGACCGTGTCATTTTTATCTATACCCAGTTTACGTAATCCATCCGCCAGTTGACGGCAGCGGGTATAGGTCTGTTGCCATGTTTGAGTGAGATTGTTGTGCTCTAGATCATCATAGATGATGGCAGTCTTATCAGGATAAACTTGCGCGCTACGGATGATAAAATCAATAGGGGTGAGCGGTTGATGGTTGGCGGCGTTTTTGCCAAGACCAGTATGAAAATCTGTCATGGTGATAGTCCTTTATCGTATTGCTATAATGCGGTAACTCAGCATATTACCTTTCTATAATGCGGTCACCTAGCACAGTAATTTAACACAAAAAGGTTTTATATTAGTCGATTTTTATCGATTATCCTATTATGCTACGCGAGATACTGTAACTATGAGAGGTACTGGCGAAAGCATCTGCCCCACTGTAGGCAAGCTGCCTGACAATTTGGGTTGGTTTTTATAACCGCTAGTGCAATTGCTTGTTGCATACTTGGTGTCCTATTATTATTTACCCATCCTTTAACTGTCGCCCAATTGCCATCTAGCCGTTATCTTGCTGCCGTCATGTATATAGTGCTCACTCATCAGTCGTTTGTCTGCATAGCTGACAATAATAGCGGTGTGTTACGATACTGATAACGCTACATCTTATCGCATGTCTGTTCTGCAAAAATAGTCCAAAAAAACCATTCATAAGGAAAATGATATGACCGCCAGCCGTTCTGCCAATACGATCGATACTGCCAGCACCAATGAATACTATCCACATTTATTTGAGCCATTGGATTTAGGGTTTACTACCCTAAAAAACCGTATGGTCATGGGCTCTATGCATACGGGGCTTGAAGACCGTTTCTATAACTACGGTAAGCTGGCGGCGTATTTTGAAGAGCGTGCCCGTGGCGGCGTGGCCATGATGATCACGGGCGGTATTTCGCCCAACCGCGAAGGCTGGCTACTGCCTGCTGGCGGCACGATGAATAGCAAAGCAGATGTCATCAATCACCAGCGGGTCACTCGTGCTGTCCATAAGCACGACAGCAAAATCATTATGCAGATATTGCACAGTGGTCGTTATGGGTATCATCCTTTTGCGGTGTCATCTAGCCCAATCAAATCCCCAATTTCACCGTTCAAACCACGTAAGATGAGCATCAAAAACATCGAGCAGACGGTAAAAGACTATGCACGCTGTGCCAAACTTGCCAAGCAAGCAGGCTATGACGGCGTCGAAATCATGGGTTCTGAAGGCTACTTGCTCAATCAGTTTTTATCCAGTCATGTCAATAAGCGTAAAGACATCTATGGCGGTGATATTCAAGGTCGTATGAAATTCGCGGTCGACGTGGTCACAGCTGTTCGTGAAGCCGTGGGTGAAGATTTTATTATCTTGTTCCGTCTGTCAGTAATTGACTTAGTCAAAGACGGTAACGTTATGGATGAAGTCATCACCGTAGCAAAAGCGCTAGAAGAGGCGGGCGTGACGATCATGAACACGGGTATCGGCTGGCATGAAGCGCGTGTCCCGACTATTGTGACGAGTGTCCCGCGCGCGGCTTTCGTTGACTTTACTGCTGAGATCAAAAAACACATCAATATCCCAATGATGGCGGCCAACCGCATCAACATGCCAGATACCGCAGAAAAAATCATCGCTGATGGTCAGGCAGATGTGATTCAAATGGCACGTCCATTCTTGGCGGATGCGCATTGGGTCAACAAAGCCAAAAACGGTCAGACAGATCGAATCAACACCTGTATCGCCTGTAACCAAGCGTGCCTCGATCATACGTTTGAAAACAAACGTTCGACTTGTCTGGTCAATCCGCAGGCGTGCTATGAGACAGAGCTGGTCTACAAAAAAGCGAAAAAAGCGAAAAAAGTCGCTGTCATCGGTGGCGGTGTCGCTGGTATGTCAGCGGCTCACGTCGCCGCCTTACGTGGTCATGATGTGACGTTGTTTGAAGCAAAAGATGTGCTGGGCGGACAGTTCAACTATGCCAAAGTCATCCCTGGTAAAGAAGAGTTTTTTGAGACTGTTCGCTACTATATTAATGAGCTTGAGCACTTGGGCGTCGAGGTCAAACTCAACACCTTTGTGGATAAAGACATGCTAGAAAAAGCTAAGTTCCATCATGTCATTGTGGCCACGGGCGTCGTTCCTAGAAGCCTAGCAGGTAAGCTCGAAGGTGCTGATTTGCCACAAGTCATCAGCTACGCAGAATTGCTCTCTGGTGAAAAAGCCGTAGGTGATACGGTAGCGGTTATCGGTGCTGGCGGTATTGGTTTCGATGTCAGTGAGTATCTGACAGCCAACCATGGTCAGTCGTTGGACGAGATCGGTCCTGAGGGTCTCAAAGACCCAAGCTATCGCCCTGAGCCGCAGTCAATCAGTGAGTGGCGCGAAGAGTGGGGCGTGACTAATGATACTGACTATCAAAGTGATGGCGGACTGGTCAGACCTAAAGCGATTAAGCCAATTCGTCAAGTCTATCTCATGCAGCGTAGCAAAGGTCGTCTGGGCAGTGGTCTGAACAAAACCTCAGGCTGGGTGCATCGCGCCCATATCAAATCGCATGGCGTCATCCAAGTGGCTGGCGTGCAGTATGACAAGATCACTAACGAAGGTATCTGGGTGACCAACGCCCAAGGTCAAAGCCAGCTGCTTCGTGTCGATAGCGTCGTCGTCTGTGCCGGTCAAGAGTCGGTCGCCAGTCTGATGCCAAACGTTGGCGATGCGCCAGACGCACAGTATCATCTGATTGGCGGTGCAAAGCTCGCCGCTGAGCTAGATGCAAAACGTGCAATCCGTGATGGTGCTGAGGTTGCGGCAGAAATCTAAGAGTTAGATAGCTTGAGTTAAATATAAAAGCAGCAAGATAGATTATCTTGCTGCTTTTTTTTTCTTTGGAAAGAGTGGTAGTCAGTAGGAATGCTTTTAGATTTGCTATTAATTGCATCTATTATTCTGTGTAGCGCACTTACGTAGCTGTTTTGACCTTAACCAAATAGTTTAACCGAATAGTTTGTTTTTAATTTTCTTTAAATGATTTATTAGAAAATAGTCTTTATAGATTACGTAAAGGTCATTTTGGTGTAGCTCGGAATATTTCTTTAGCTTTAATGCTGACTTAATAGATGATTCCTTTTTGATGCATAGAAGCGCAGCTATAAAAAAGTAAAGGCCTAAAATAAGAAATGCGTACTTATCTCCAATAACTTTGTATATATTTAATATATCTTCATTCACAAAAAAATGTGAAGTAAAAACTAAGATAAGAATTACTGACAATACATAATAAATATAAGAAGAAAATTTATTATATGATTTTTCTAAGTAATAGTAGTTATAGTCAGTTCACTATAAAAGAAATACAGCCCATATCATGAAACAGTTTAGGCAGATTATTCTCCATCCAGCCTTGGCGTAGAAACTTTGCTTGTGCCCATTTTTTCTCAATGGGGTTAAGATCAG
>NZ_JAMYEB010000019.1:0-37838 GCF_033790785.1 Psychrobacter sp. PP-21
TTTGCACAGCACGATTGGTTATGTGTCGCCTTTTGAGTTTGAAAAGCGGTATTATGACAGTTTAACCCTGTCAGGCATGGCTGCCTGACTCAAGTAAAACACTCTCCGATATACTCGGGGCGGTTCAAGTTTACGGTAGATGAGTTTTTAGAAAGATTTACTGATGATATTAAACAGAGTTATCCTAATCGTAAAGATGTAGGCGGAGGTGTTAAATCTTTACTAAAGGATATGGTTAAGGATGAAAAATTAGAGTTGCTTAGTGAAGGGGTATATCGCTTACTAAGTGAGGATCTGATCAATGATTTTGATGTCGAAACATATTCTGATATTGATACACGGGTAGTTTCTGATAGTTACTCTATTGGTGATATTACAGCTGACGGGTGTTTTTTACCTCAATCTAAGATTGAGATGGTACTTAAGCGTCTTCAAGCTAAGAAAAACATCATTCTTCAAGGTCCTCCCGGCACTGGTAAGACTTGGATTGCAAAAAGACTGGCCTTTGCACTAATCGGCCAACGTGACGACTGTAAGATAAGAGCCGTACAATTTCATCCAAACCTATCTTATGAAGATTTTATCCGCGGGTGGCGCCCATCAGGTGAAGGTAAGCTGACATTGGTGAATGGTCCTTTTATGGAAGTGATTAAAACTGCTATAGATGATCCTGAGTCAAAATATGTCATCGTCATCGAAGAGATTAACCGAGGCAATCCGGCTCAAGTATTTGGTGAGATGCTCACGTTACTTGAGGCTGATAAAAGATCGCCAGATGAAGCGTTAGAACTGTCTTATAGAAAGTCTGCTGGTGAACGTGTTTATATACCAAGTAATTTATATGTCATCGGCACAATGAATATTGCTGACCGCTCGCTTGCATTGGTTGATTTGGCTCTGCGTCGTCGTTTTGCTTTCATTGATCTGGAACCGACACTTGGTAAAGCCTGGCGTGATTGGGTAAGAGATAAGAATGGTATTGACTCAGAATTCTTAGATAACATTGAGCAGCGTATTAGTGCTTTGAATGATGAGATTACTAAAGATCCTAGTCTTGGCACTCAATTTCAAATAGGTCATAGTTATGTCACGCCAGCCGTTGGTATGAATATCACAAATGCTAAAGAGTGGTTCGTTGAAGTGGTAGAAACAGAGATAGGTCCTTTGCTGGATGAGTATTGGTTCGATGATCTTGAGAAATCTCGAAAAGCCCAAAAGCGATTGATTGAAGGCTTGCAAGTATATGCCAATTAAAGAAGACATAGCTATAGAGTCCTCTGATGACGTTAACTATATAGGCAAGATACCTATTCGTAATCTTTGGCTTCTTATGCTCTATGCATCCGATATCTATAGAGAGCTTGATGTTGCGAATATTGAAGTCGAAGAGAACCCTGATGATATTCCAGACTTAATCGCCGAAATGCTTTGTCGACGGGTCGAACATCGCATTCAGCGTAACCTAAGTTATAGCTATCAGTCTTGTGATGCTGTCCTCAGTCGTGTGCGTGGCAGAATAGACCTTCTAGGTACTGAAAGAGGCAGGTTGCTTGACCGAGGGAAGATCGCCTGCCGCTTTGATGAGTTAACCATTGATACGCCACGTAATAGGTATGTCCGATCGGCTCTTGAGGCTATCTCTAAAGTCGTTAAACGTAAAGATCTGGTTCATCAGTGTCGATCGCTAGATATACGCCTAAGACGAATGGGTGTCAGTCAAATACGCCCTAGTCGTAGTGAGGTATCAGTGGATAGATTTGGAAGGCATGACGTTGAAGACAAGCCTATGGTAACGGCTGCACATCTGGCATTTAATCTTGCGCTGCCAACAGAGTCTAAAGGTACAAAACAGCTATTTTCACCAGAAAGAGATAATCTTCCCTGGCTGCGCAAACTCTTTGAAAAAGGAGTAGCTGGGTTTTATAGTACGGTTCTGTTAAATCGATGTTATCGAATAAGCTCGGGGAAGGTACTTAAGTGGCAAATAAGTGATAAAAGCTCAGGTATAGATAAGATACTTCCTAGTATGAAGACGGACATCATCATTGATAATACAGATTTAGCGTATCGCATCGTTATCGATACCAAATTCAACTCTATAACAACAGATGGATGGTATCGAGATGAAACGTTAAGAAGCGGATATTTGTATCAGATGTATGCTTACTTGAGGTCTCAAGAGGACAGTAACGATCCTCTCAATAAGAATGCATGCGGTCTATTTATTCATCCTTCGATAGGTGAAGATATGAATGAATATATTGTTATTGATAATCATAAAATTCAGTTTTCTACTGTAAATCTGGCATCGTCTGCTATAGAGATTCGAAAGCAGTTGTTGAAAATCATTAAAAGCGCTGATAACTTCATTTGAGTAGTAAAATATGTTTACTAAAATAATTGATGATTTGAAGTATTTTTTCAAATAGAGTTATTGACATAAAGTTTAAAGTTCAAATAAATGATAGCGTAAAAATCAGATAAGAGTACAATTTTTTAAAATACATCACTAACTAATTAGGAAAGTATAATGTCAACTGAAAAACACACTGCTACAGAGCCATGGATGGAAGAATTATGGGAATGGGCAGATGAATGTTATGTAGATAAAGATACTATACCAGACTCTGCCAAAGAGTTGCTTAGTTTAACGCATCTTAATATTTGTAATAGGGGTCTTACTAAATTACCTGCAGCTATTAGTAAATTATATAATCTGAAGTCTTTGGATTTATCTTATAATAAGTTGAAGGCACTGCCTGAAGAGTTCAGTCAATTAAAGAATGTTATACATATTGATTGCAGTAACAATGAAATTGCTAGGTTGCCTAAAGTTATTAAAGACTTAGATCACTTAGAGTCTCTTGATCTTTCAGATAATAAAATAAAGAAATTAGCAAAAAATACTAAGTTTCCTATTAGTCTACAGTCGTTAAACCTCAGCTCTAATAAACTAAAAATGCTGCCTGAAAGTATTGGGGAACTAATAAATTTAGTAAATTTTGACATTAGTCATAATGACTTGAGTGAGTTAACAGAAGCTATTTGGTCAAACAGTATCATGCGGCTCACCAATCTAGAATCACTAGATCTTAGGTTTACTGGCCTTACCAGTTTGCCGTCAGACATAGAAAATCTTATAGGTCTAAAGTCATTAGATATCTCTAAAAATCAACTTATTAAACTGCCAGATAGCATAAGCCAACTACACAACTTAGAGTCGCTATCTAGTAGTTATGTTGGTGTAGGACCGCTGCCGGAAAACTTAACAACATTAAATATTCATAATTCAGAACTGTCTGAGATACCGCAGAATATTTTTCAGCTGACTAAGCTAAAGTCTCTTCGTATTAGTTGTTTTAGTGCTTATAACATGTTTGATGATATGTTTACTACGCTACCCACAGACTTAAGTCCCCTGAGTAATTTAGAATCGCTTGATTTGAGTTACAACGATATTGAACTATTACCAGAGAGTATAGGAGCACTTGTAAACCTTAGTTGTTTAAATCTCGGACATAATAGTTTGAATGCATTACCTGAAAGTATCGGTAGGCTAGAAAAATTAAAGGAACTTGATCTAAGCAACAATAATTTAAATACTCTACCTGAAAGTATCGGTAAATTAAAAGCACTAAAAGAGCTTAATATAAGCGACAATAACTTGAACATATTACCTGATAGCATAGCTAAGTTAAAGGCATTAGAGTTTTTAAGTCTTGATAATAATCGATTAGCCGATTTGTCTAACAGAGTCATTCAATTTTTGGAAAGTTTAGGACTTACTATAAATGATTGGCAGCTAAATATTGACGAGCCAGTCGTAAGCCAAGAGCCAAATTATGATATGTACTTAGATGAAGTTCCTGATAATGTTGCTATTGGCGAAGTAGAGTTATGTGCGGACAATATTGAAGCAATAGAGCAAGAAGTCGTTAATGTTCTTGATAGAATTATTCAAGATAATATGGCTAGTTTTGATGAATATTCAGGCTATAAAGTACGTCCAGGTTACGGGTATGATAAGTTCTACTTAGACTTTGTTGATGGATCTTACGACATGAGCTTACAGAGTCTTATACATTATATTATGTACGAGGATGGTCATTATCAAAAATTCTTGAGTAAGTCGCAATACGCTAGACTTATACATATTGTACATCAGTATCCAGAGTCCATTTTTGGTCTTGATGAGGATTTAGATAATAATTATGAGCAGATACAGTATGAGTTAATCGATAGAGTCTATGCTACGTCGATCAAATTTGTAGCTATCACTTTAATCAATAGTGGTTTTGATGTTAGAAGTACTTTTGCAGATTATTTAGAAGGCTGGGATGAGAATGAGTAATACAGATATCTTGATAGAAAAGGAATCATTGTACGTTACTGAACCTGCAATGCTAATACGGATTAATGAGCTGTTTCGAGATGATATGTCTGCTAGCGAGCTTTACGATGCTACTCGTGGTTGCTGGAAAGTTAGTCTCAATCGAGCTAATAATGTTGAATATGCTTTATCAGTATATAAGGGTATCGTACGTGAAGTATACCTGATAACTGCATGGCATGAGGCTGATCCAACAGCTCACGAAAAAAATAAGGGGCGCTTTCAATTTATCGGTCACATTGCTGAGGATGCCGTCAGAGATAAATATAAACATAAATCAGTCAAGCATTATTTTAAAAAGGGAAACTCAAACCCTGTGATGTACCTCAATTGCTAGTTTTATACACAACTTTATAAAGAACAATTCAAATAAGGCAAGCGCTATAATCAAACACAGTATAGCTTGTCTTATTTACGTTCTGACCCTTGCTGTCAAATCCGTACAGTTAAATTTGGGAGGTTTTATTTATGCAATTTAACTATAATAATTAAAACATACTTATTAGACCTCTTGCAAAAGTAGTTGTAAGACACAACGTATATTATTGAACGCTACTTACTTAATAGATATGCCAAACATAGATAAGCTACTCAAACAAAGTGACGCTGGTTTTAAACGCTACACAGGCATTCATAAAGCCACCTTTTATGACATGCTTGAGGCCATGCAAGAGCATGAAGCATCTAAGACCAAATCAGGCAGACCAAGTGTGCTCAGTCTTAAGGAGCAGATACTACTAGCCCTGACTTATTGGCGTGAATACCGCACGCTTTATCATATCAGTATGGACTTTGGTATTCATGAGTCTTCTGCTAGCCGTATCATTCGTAAAGTAGAAGACACACTGATTGACTCTGGCAAGTTTGAATTGCCTAAAAAGCTGCCTAGTCGTGTCGATGAGGACATCAATTGGTCAGTCGTCATTGTTGATGCCACCGAAACCCCAATTGAGCGTCCAAAAAAAACCAAAGCGACTACTACAGCGGTAAGAAAAAACAACACACCTTAAAAGCGCAGGTTATCGTCCATTGGCAAACCGGCTTAATACTTGATGTGCAAACCTGTAAAGGGTCAATCCACGATTTTAAGCTGTATAAAGATACTTGTCCTGACTGGTTACCTTGTGACGCCAAGCTATTAGCCGATAGTGGTTATCAGGGTATAGCAAAGTTACATGATCAAAGCTTCACTCCCTTTAAAAAACCTCGTGGTGGTCAGTTATTGGAGATATGCAAACAGGCCAATCACTATCTGGCAAAGTTCCGTATTGTGGTTGAGCACAAAATAGGCTTAATCAAGTTGTTTAAAATCGTGGCTCATAAATATCGCAACCGTCGTCAGCGCTATGATCTTAGAATGAAGCTGTTTGCTGGTATCATTAATTCCGAGCTTAACCTATGACTTTTGCAAGAGGTCTATTGTAGTGGCATATTAAAGTTGTACTGTGTTTAAAATATGTCTCATATAAAAAACCCAGACAGCTTGAGCTGTCTGGGTTTTTGGATGATTAGTGCTTATTTGTTTGCTTGATCTGTCCGCCATAAAGCATGCTCACATATTGCGCATAACCAATTATCTTTTGCGCGCATATAACGAATATCAGCAGGTACTTCAATCGGACAAGCATAACCGCAGTACTCACATACAACATCGTCCAAGTAAGCATAACACTGAGCGACTGTCTCAAAGAGTACTTGAGGACTTACCTCGTATTTGTCACAAAGCGTCTTCACATGTTTAATAAAGCCGCTCTGATTATCATATGCCCAGTAATCCTCACACATTTTGACATCGTATGGGCTCTGCGTCATATTAGGCTGAAGTTTTACACTCATAATACTCTCCTCAGTAGTTGCCATAATCAGAGTACGGTAGTAGCTCATAAAGCTCGCTCTGAAGCTGACAACGCATATCCTCAACTACATAACCAAAACTTGCATCCAAGCGCTTCTGCACCCACACACGCATCGCCATATCATTATTAAAGCACCGCTTTACCCCTAGGAAGCGTGCTAGGTTATGACCAGATGAAATATACAGCTCACGCATCAATGCATTGGCGATAAGATTTGCATCTGCACTAATTGCACCATCAGGTTTGAACTCACCAAACAGCTCTTCATAATTGATGATTTTCATTGCGACGTCTCCTTTTCAGTTTGTGCATTAGAGCTATTCGATGCACTGGTTAGCTTCTCCTTGCTCGCCAGTAGCAAGTTATCCATCGCCGAGCCATCTTGACGGGTGATATCAGGCACATAGCGGCTATACACTCGAAACAGCATCTCTGTACTACTGTGACCCATCTGTCTAGCAATCCACTCAGGGTTCTCACCAGCAGCAAGCCAAAGCGTCGCTGCTGTATGCCGAGTCTGATAAGCACGCCTGTGTTTCAAACCGAGTAGGGCAAGGGTGGGTTTCCATACCCGTCTATTCACATTACGATACTCCATCGGGTTGCCCTGTGAGTTACAAAATACGAACTCTGATTTACCGTAGGTGCGTGCTTTCTGCTCTAGTAGGGCATCGTAGACCAACTGTGATATCGCAATATCGCGTTGTGAGCCTAATGTCTTAGTCGGACCCATCTCACCATTAACTAATGCCTCTCTTATACTAATCTCACGGCGATCAAAATTAATGCAATCCCACTTCAGCCCATCTATTTCACTGGTACGCATTCCTGTAAAGAAGCGAATAGTGTAGTAGGGCTTATAGTCAGCTCGAACGTGCTTTAAAATCAGCCATACCTCAGCCAGCGTAAAGGGATTTACGTCCGGACGAGCTTGTTTAAGATTCTTAATATTTTTATAAGGCATCTCAAACTCATGGCGATCTGACGCTTCTTCTAGTATCATACGAAGAAGTATCATGATCTGGTTGATCCGTGCTACTGACAGACTTGACTGACCATCTTTACCGTAACGAACTTTGGCGAGGGAGCTACGGAAGGTCAGCAAGTCTGATTTTTTTATGGCGTGTACCGCTTTACCACCAAACTCAGGTAAGAGATACTTATTCAAAATAATCTTTATTTTTTGCCGATAGCTCGGTCGCCATTCAATCTTCCTCTCCTCATACCAAATATCGACAAACTGCCTAAAGGTTGGATTGCGACTGATACAAGCTTCGGCTCTATCAGCTAGTGCCGTCATCTCCTGTGCTCGTTCACTCTTTGGAAAATAAGCTGCATAGTCAAAGATGCCTAAAGTTATTTCTGCTTCCATTTTTTTCATGACTTGCGCTAATTTTTTACGATTAGCTGGGTTGTCTTCTAAACTGGTCTTTTCTCGACAGCGCTTACCTAAGTAGCGGAAGTCAACGACCAGCTTACCAAACCGTCCTCGCATAGTAGCCATAGTAAATCTCCTTATTTTTTTATTGAAGTGCCATACCGTTGATAGCGCTCATAACCGGCTTGCACATGTCTTCCTCGATACGCTCCCATACGTACAAAATCTTACGACCACCAAAAGGGCGTATGTAGTGAATGTTTTCAATCAAAACGGTATCTTTCATTTGATTGCGGATAGTACGTGCGTCGTACTTGATGCGTTCGGCTAACTCATCAGTTGTTAAATAAGTATTACTCATGGTGTTTACCTCTTTTCAGTTATTAAGTCATTGCATTAAGTGATAGAATAAAAATTATTTTATCAACCTGTAAAAATGCATCTTGAAGGAATCAGTTATAATTTACCCGCTTAAAGGTAATTAGTAACCGATTTGTGTAATATATTACCTTTTTACTGCAATGTAAAGCATTTTTACCCGAAAAGAGGTAATTTTTATGATTGTGTCTAAACTTCCTGTTATTTTGGCAGAGAAAAAATTGCGTGTAGCGGATGTTGTAAGAGCAACAGGTATGAGTAAATCAACACTTCATAAGCTATACAATGAAGAGTCATCAAGAATTGACTTCAATACCATCGACCAGTTATGTGAGTTTTTAGATGTGCAGGTGGGTGACTTATTTATTTATAAGCCAAATAATAAAGATGATGAAGAGTTTTGAGGACCTACAAAATTGAAAAAGATGCGCAGAGGAATAAGTGGTAGAGCCTTATATATGACGTTTCAAGGCCTAAAATTAAAGTTGGGGTTATTTTTAAAACTTAATTTTTCATGATTTGGTCACGTTTTGGTCACGCTATGAGCTCAATATACAAAAGCAGTAAAAAAGGAAAAGCGATGTTAAAAAAATATTTCTTAGCATCACTTTTTATAAATATAAGAATAATAAGTTGGGGTCAATTACGAAATCAGTGTTTATAGCGTGGGCACGAAATGGTCACGTTTTGGTCACGGTACTGATTTTTGAGCTTTTAATATATTAGATAAACTTAGCAATTAGACTGAATAGCTAATACTGAAAAACTCTGTAGTCCTTAAAAATTGGACAAAAAAAAGCCTCACTGTTAAGTGAGGCTTTTTAAGTATTTGGAGCGGGAAAAGAGATTCGAACTCTCGACCCCAACCTTGGCAAGGTTATGCTCTACCACTGAGCTATTCCCGCTAATTATCAATTAACTATCGTCAGTTGATGAAGGCGTATTATACGCAGTTTTTTTTAGGTGTCAACACCTATGACGAAAAAAATTAAACTTATTAAAATAGGCGTGTCCTCTGCCCATAAATGTATGTTATAACGGTTTATTATAATATGTATTCCAAAAGCTTTGCATATATAAATAAGCTGGAACGCATTTTATAATTTTACTTTAATTACATTCACAGTTATTGATACTTATAAAGATAAGTCATAGGGATAAAAAATGAGTCAACAGTATACCATCGCTGATTATTTGTTTGATCGTGTTGCAGAAGCAGGTGCTTCTGAGATATTCGGCGTACCGGGTGATTTTAACTTAACTTTTTTGGACAATGTACTTGCCTCTGATAAGCTACGCTGGGTAGGTAACACCAATGAGCTAAATGCAGGCTATGCGGCCGACGGCTATGCACGCGAGCGTGGGTTTGCCGCTATGGTAACGACTTTTGGGGTAGGGGAATTATCCGCTATTAATGCGACGGCAGGTTCTTTTGCCGAGTACGCGCCTGTATTACATATCGTAGGGGCACCAAGCACCGCTTTGCAAGATTCAAAGCGCCGTATTCATCATTCGCTGGGCGATGGCGTATTCAATCATTTTATTAAGATGGTCGAGCCTGTGACGGTAGCACGAGCGCAGATTACCCCTGAAAATGCCGCCTCAGAAATTGATAGAGTTATTCGCTTGATTCTCAAAAAGCATCGTCCAGGTTACCTACTGCTTTCACCAGACGTCGCGCGTCAGCCTATCTATCCACCAACGACCAAGCTGATCGATAGCCAAGAAGATATCACCAGTCAAGCGGCATTATCGGACTTTAAGCAAGCGCTAACAGAATTCTTGCCAAATAAGACCACCACACTAATGGCAGATCTGATGGTGCATCGTTTGGGCTTACAACCACAGCTCAAAGCGTTAATCGCTGACACCGATATTCCTTATACCACGCTGTCTTGGGGTAAGACCTTACTTGATGAAAACAGCGACCGTTGGGCTGGGACTTATGCAGGTGTTGCCTCACGTCCTATCGTCAAAGATGCGGTAGAAAACTGCGAATGTCTCATAAAAGTAGGGGTGCAATATACCGATACGACCACCGCAGGATTTAGCCAAGATATTGACGAGAGTATAGTAGTCGACTTGCATTATGAGCGTGCTTCTATCAGTGGAAAGAACTTTGCACCGATTGCCTTGCAAGATGCGTTACAGGCCTTGCATGAAGTCATGACCTCTGGCATCAATATCGTACCAAAACCATTCTGTGAGCCAGTTAAGCCGCATGAACAAAAAGGCGGGGATAATGAGGCGATTCGCCAAGATGACCTATGGCATATCATTGCTGACTGCTTAGATCGTAATAATCTAGTATTCTCTGAGCAAGGAACAGCATACTTTGGCATCAGTGATGTGCGTCTGCCAGAGGGCGTGACGTCATATGGGCAGCCGATGTGGGGGTCGATTGGCTATACGTTGCCAGCTAGCTTAGGTGCGGCTATTGCATCGCCGAGCAAACGTAGCGTGCTATTGATTGGTGATGGCTCAGCACTGCTTACGATTCAAGAGCTGGCGGTCATGATTCAAGAGCGTATCAATCCAGTCATCGTCCTAATCAATAACGATGGTTATACGGTGGAGCGCGCCATTCATGGCGAAAATCAATACTACAACGATATTCCTAAATGCGATTGGCAGATCATGCCAAAAGCGTTTGGGGCCACCGAAGCGAATAGTGTATTGCTCAAAGCAGAAACAGCAGGCGAGCTAAAAGCGGCTTTAAATAAAGCTGCCGCGACTACTGATAAGCTCGTAATGATAGAAGTCATCGCTGATAAGCATGATATCCCGCCATTGCTAGCCGATATTAGCGCAGCACTAAAACCAAAGAAGGATTAAGTAACTCGTAAAAGTTTACTGAATAAAAGTGAAAACCCCATTTAGCAACATGGCTAAATGGGGTTTTTCGCGTTTTTTTATCACCCTATTCAATTAATTAGCGATGCCTCTTATGTCAATTTGTAGACTCTAGTATCATGGCTGATTGGGCTATGTTTAGCCTTTATATTCAATAGGAGATAATCCCGTCGTGATTTGGTTAAAAATGCTTATTGGTGCGTTGATGGTACTGGCTATTCAATTATTTGCACAAACTCGGTTCTTTTATTTAGCGGCACTTGCGCCGTTGTTTCCTACCTTTACATTGATCAGTCACTTTATTGTTGGTACCGAGCGTAGTCCCGCAGATTTAAAGGTCGCGTTGATATTTAGTATGCTGGGGGTCATACCGCACCTGATTTACACCTTTGCCGTATTTTTTAGCATCAGTTATATCGGACTGTATAAAGCACTTCTATTAGGCGTCGTCGCTTGGCTGATTGCAGCGGCAATTTTGGTATTAGCATGGCAGTATATTCAGACGTAGAGTTTTATGATAGAGAGCACTCTGTGAGAATAGGGGTGCTCGATAAGATAGAAGAAGTGTAGATAGGCAAGCAAAAGATTTATGATCTGAGGCTGTCTGGCGTGATGTTTACTCACAGTGGAATAACGCAAATATTTTGGCAATCGATTACTATTATGCTGCATCACATACTAATATAACAACGATAAAAATAGGGCTTCAAAAATGGATACCTTAAATATCCTATACCTTGTAGGGTCAGTGCTAATCTTTGCCAGTATCATGGCGAGCACATTGTCGGCACGCTTAGGTGTGCCATTGCTACTACTGTTTTTGATAGTCGGTATGTTGGCAGGTGAGCAGGGGATCTTGGGTATTGAATTTTCTCAATATGGGATTGCCAACTTTGTGGGTCAAGCAGCGCTCGCCTGTATTCTATTAGACGGTGGTTTGCGTACGTCCTTTAAGTCATTTCGGGTCGGTCTAAAACCTGCAATAACCTTAGCGACTTGGGGCGTGCTGGTCACGGTTCTGGTGCTTGGCGTGTTTGTCACATGGCTACTCGATGTCGATTGGCGTTTTGGTCTATTGATGGCGGCGATTGTGGGCTCGACCGATGCGGCAGCGGTATTCTCTCTATTGCGTAATGGCGGCGTCAAGCTCAACGATCGTGTGCAAGCAACGCTTGAGCTAGAGTCTGGTGCCAATGATCCCTTGGCAATATTATTAGTGACAGGACTCATTGCTCTAAACGTCGACCCTGCTGGTCAAACCGTCTTTGGTTTTTTAGTTTTACTGTTGGAGCAGCTGGGCTTTGGGTTAGTTATGGGCTTACTCTTTGGTTATTTGCTATCTCGGCTGTTGCCCAAGATACATCTGGCAGAGGGCATGTACGCCATTTTGATACTGTCGGCAGGCTTAGCCGTATTTGCTGCAACCAATTTGGTTGGCGGTAGTGGGTTTTTGGCGGTGTATCTGACAGGGGTGCTGATAGGTAATCATAAAGTACGATCAACCGAGCATGTCATGCGCGTAATGGACAGCTTTGCTTGGCTGTCGCAAGCAGTATTGTTTGTGGTATTGGGTCTACTGGTCACCCCATCAAATGTCCTTAATGTCTGGTATTATTCGGTGGCGATAGCGTTCT
The DNA here is from genome assembly GCF_033790785.1 of Psychrobacter sp. PP-21. Lineage (NCBI taxonomy): Bacteria > Pseudomonadati > Pseudomonadota > Gammaproteobacteria > Moraxellales > Moraxellaceae > Psychrobacter > Psychrobacter sp. PP-21. The sequence goes on from NZ_JAMYEB010000019.1 coordinate 12,490, forward strand.
TTATGATCTTTGTGGCCCGTCCTATCGCGGTCTATACGAGTGTGAAGCCATTCAAGTTTAAAGACCGCGAGATTGGATTTATCTCTTGGGTCGGACTGCGCGGTGCGGTACCTATTACCCTTGCTATTTTGCCTGTTATGGCGGGTATAGATAATGCCTTTATGCTGTTTGATATTGCGTTTGGGGTTGTGGTGTTGTCGCTCATATTACAAGGCACGACCATTCCTACTATGGCAAATTTATTTAAGGTGCGTATTCCGACCAATAAAGATCCAAAAGAGGAACACGAGGTCTGGGTATCAGATAAGGCGAGTATTACTTTATACGAGTTTGAAGCGCAATCAGGCGCATTTGCCATTGGTCGTCATCCTATGGGAATATCTAGAAGCATCAACCCCGATGAGATCAGCATCTTTGCTCTGGTACGGAGACAGCAAATTGTTGTGGTAGACGAAAACACAAAGCTAAAATTTGGCGATAGCGTCTGGTATGCCATGAGAGGCAATCATGCGAGTAAAATCGCCAAAATTTTCAATGATACGACTCTAGATCGTAAGGCGATTGATGATTTTTATGGCGATTGGCTACTATCTCCCAGCGTTAAGCTCGGTGATTTACCATTTTTTGCAGAAGTTATGGCGTCCGATACCCTAGTAAAAAAGCTGAAAAAGACAGATGCCAATAGCCAAGATGACATGTGGGAGCAGACGGTCGCCGAGTATGTGACATCACACTTAGGTACCGCACCAGTATCAGGCGATACCATTGTGGTAAATGACGAGTGGTCGTTGATCATAAAAGAAGTGGGTGACAAAGGTAAGCTAAGAAGTATCGGTCTAAAGCACCAACAACCGTCTACTACAGAGATGTGATAGTCATCCTATTTTTATAGCAAGTTCATCATCTTGTTTAAGAAGTCAGCTGCTTGCTTGGGCTGGTTTTCCCGGTACGCCCAGTGATGCTCGACGTCGTAGCTTGCTTCATTGAGTAGGAGTATTTTCATCAGTCCCATACCTTCGTAACGCCTCGCCAGATCACGCGGTAAGTAGCCAACATGATGGCCTGCAAGAATAAGCTGCGCGGTCGCCTCCATATGGTAAGTGGTGGCGCTCAAGGTTTTAGGTCGGATGTGATTAATATGATGTTCAACCACATAGCCTCTTTTTATCCATGGATAATTTTGCTCTAAATCCTCAAGCGTCAAATCATCTGAGTTATAAAAAAGCCTATGCTCGCGTCCGCAGCAGACCACTTGTTTTTCAACAAATGCTGGCTGAAATGTCAGTAACGGTGGAAAGCTGCCAAAATAACCCACACCGATATCGCTCTCGTTACTTACGAGCTTTTCTAACATGCTCTCAGGACTTTGTACGTCGATAGAAAAGTGAATCAGTGGGTTATCACGGTAGCTGCTGGCAAGACGCTGTCTAAGCGCGTCATAAAAAAACTTGGGCATCTGATCAATCAAGCACAGCCTGATATGGCCTCCGTGTACTGAGTCTAATTGCTTAATGTAATGCAGCTGATGCTGAAAGCTTGCGACTGATTCGGTAAAACCCAAACATGCCTCATAGACCGCCGCACCGTCCTCCGTCAGCTTAAACCCTGCTCGACCACGGTGACATAATGTCATGCCCAAACGATCTTCTAAATGAGTTAAATGACCACTGATCACCGAGGTTGTAACACTCAAACGTGACTGAGCGGCAGTGACGCCTTGGCACTCCACGATAGCCATAAAGCTACGTAGTGTTTTGATGTCTATTTTTATCAGCTCATCTAATATCAAAATCGATTCCTTTTTTCAATGACGTACTGTCTTAACATTGTCCTGCCTCGACGATGTATCTTTTTAGCCACTAGTATTTGATCAGTATTACTGCTTCTACACTTCTGGTAATAACCGATAAAGACACTTTACTACGAAAAACCAAAAGTTTACTTCTAAATTTTACCATGGTTCCTTCTTTTATATTTATGTATTGTCAATCGTATGTAGCAAATTGTGTATATAAACAAAACGGACAAGGAAGTAACTTATGACATTCAATCAACCATTAAGCGGCAACGAAATGCCAAGATTTGGCGGCTTTGCTTCTATGATGCGTCTGCCAACTCAGGCTGATGCTGAAGGCTTAGATGTGGCATTCGTTGGTGTGCCTTTAGACATTGGCGCCTCAAACCGTAGCGGTGCCAGATTGGGTCCTAGACAGATTCGTGATGAGTCAAGAATGATTCGTCCTTACAATGTGGCCACGCGTGCGGCTCCCTTTGAGTCATTGCAAGTGGCTGATATCGGCGATGTACCCATCAATACGTTCAATCTGCTAAAAAGCGTCGATATCATCGAAAAATTCTATACAGAAAAAGTCGTTAAGCATGGCGCAATTCCGCTCACACTGGGCGGCGATCATACCATCGCACTGCCTATCCTGCGGGCGCTTGCCAAAAAACATGGCCCTGTCGGTATGGTGCATATCGATGCTCACGCTGATATCAACGACGATATGTTTGGCGAAAAAATTGCTCATGGCACACCGTTCCGCCGCGCTGTCGAAGAAAACCTCATCGATGGTAATCGCGTGGTGCAGATTGGCTTACGTGGTACAGGCTATAGCGCTGAAGAGTTTGATTGGTCAACTCAGCAAGGGTTTCGCGTCGTACCTGCTGAGGAATGCTGGTATAAATCATTGGCGCCGCTCATGGCAGAAGTACGCGAAAAGCTCGGCGATGGCCCTGTCTATTTAAGTTTTGATATTGATGGGATTGACCCTGCATTTGCGCCTGGTACGGGTACCGCTGAGATTGGTGGTTTGACCTCCACGCAAGGTATCGAAATCATTCGCGGGATGCGTGGTCTTGATGTGGTCGGTGGTGATCTGGTCGAAGTATCACCGCCATATGATCCATTTGGCAACACCTCTGTACTGGCTGCGAACCTATTGTTTGAGATGCTGTGTATCTTACCGGGCGTACGCTACGACGATAAGGTAAAAGCCGTCTACTAAGAGCAGCCGCTTATTAGCTAGAGTTGGCACATAGGATAGCTATCCGAATAAGGTGTGTGAGTAGATAAGGACATGGTTATCAGCGTTTTTAAGCCGCTGGTATGAATGCAATTTGGTTAAGGAAGACCCCAATGAGTAAATCCGCTTCGTTTTTTGGTCAAGACACACTCTCTCCAAATGAGGCTGGGCATAGTCTAGGTTCGATTGGTACGTTTGCATTATGGTTCGGTGCCAATATCGTGGTGACGACTATTTTAACGGGCATGTTACTCGTACCTGATTTACGGTTTACTACGGCTATCACCACCGTGCTTATTGGCTCATTAATCGGAGCAATACCGCTGCTATTGGTTGGTCTAATGGGGCAGCGCACAGGTTTGCCTTCGATGGCGTTGACGCGCCGCGCTTATGGCCCCGTTGGTAGTCAGCTCATCTCGTTAGTGAATATGGGAGTACTGATTGCATGGAGTTGTATTCAGGCGCTGCTGGCTGGCATGAGTCTTGATTACGCAATCGAAGCTACCACGGGTTATAGCAATCTGCCGCTGTTTGTTATTTTATGCGAGACAGTGGTAGTGCTTATCGTGTTGCGTGGTCACCTCGGTATTGAGCTTGTCGAACGTTGGGCCGCATTGGCCATGGCTGCGCTTACCGTTATAGTGCTCTATCAGCTAAACCAACATTACGATGTCTCAAGACTGTTTGAGATGCCAGTTGAGTCGCGTAATGGTATTACTTTAGGTATTGCCTTTGATATCGTCATTGCTACTGCCTTTTCGTGGATGTCTTCGGCCGCCGATTACAATCGCAATTGCAAATCCCCAAAAGTTGCCATATGGGGCACTTATTTTGGCTACATTGTGGCAGCCATCGTTGCCATGGGTTTGGGCGCGACCATCTCAGGTCTCTCTATCATGTATGGCATGGAGCAGACTTATGATCCGACGCGTTTGCTTGCTGACTTTGGTTTTGGTCTGCCAGCTGCCTTGGTTATTTTCTTCTCGGTCATGACCACCAATGTCATGGCAGTCTATAGCGCAACGCTATCTTGCATGAACATTAAACCCAATATGAGTTTTTGGAAACCTGCTCTTATCATTGGTCTGGTCACTATTTTTGGCGCGCTGATTCCAGGTATTTTGGATCAGTTTCAAAACTTCCTATTGATCGTAGGCGCGCTATTTATTCCCGCATTCTCAGTCATGATTGTCGATTATTACCTTGTTAGTAAAGAAGGCTATACGGCAAAGTTACTTGACGCCACGCATCAATTGGGACGTCCTACTGCAAAGATTGCGATTGCAGCTTACGTGGTTGGTGCGGCTTTAGCAGCTTACTGGACTCTGATTGCGCCGCCGTCATTTGGTGCATCGTTACCTGTCTTTATCATTACAGGTGGTCTCTACTGGTTAGGAGCGACGGTGTTTACTCGCCCGAGTGATGCTGTCACTCCAGCTCAAGAGGAGCCATCGCTATGAAACTGATGATCGCCCAAACCAACCCTTTATTGGCTGAACCAACAAACAATCTAACGGCGTTAGAATCGCTTTGCCGCCTCGCAGCAGAAGCAAAAGTAGATCTGCTCGCACTGCCGGAATTGGCTTTCACAGGCTACAACATCTTTGAGCGCCTTGATGATTTAGCAGAAGCGATCGACGGCCCCATCGTCACTGAGGTGGCGAGACTTGCTAGTCAGTACAATTTACATGTGTTATTTGGTCTCGCTGAGCGCCGACCTAATGGTGAGCTGAGTAATGTTGCCATATTAATAGATGATAACGGGCAGCGCCTCGCCACTTATGACAAACGCTACCTTTGGGATCGCGAACATCAGTTTTTTACAGCAGGTAAAAAGTTCTGCGTAGTTGATACTCGTTTTGGCAAACTGGGATTGATGATTTGTTATGACAACGAATTCCCAGAAGTAGCAAGAGAGCTAGCGCAAGCAGGGGCACAAATCATTTTATCACCGACAGCAAACATGCTGCCCAATGCAGAGCGTCAGGTGCTCCAAATACGCGCTCGCGCCATGGACAACCAGTGCTTTGTCGCTTGTATCAATCGCTCAGGCATAGAAGAAAACCTTCATTATTGTGGCAATAGCATCGTCGCTGGACCCGATGGTGAGGTGCTCGGCAGACTTGGCCTAACGGCTGGCACGATGATCGTTGATATCGATCTCGCCCGTATTGATGAAAGCCGTACGCACCAAAACTATCTCAGTGACTTAAATCTCAGCCGCTTGGATATTTCTAATGGAGCTGACTTATGAGCGAACAATCACTAGCGCGTATCAAACCAGAGAACTGGTATCGCACCACCGCGCATAGCGATGGTGTCACGCTCATCGATGAGCCGTGGATTAAGCCGTTTTTTCGCTGCAATCTGTGGCACGTGCGCGGCAGCCAGCGCGATTTGTTAGTCGATTTTGGATTAGGGGCAGTACCGCTGCGTCGTCATGTGGCTTTACTTGCTGATCGCGATATCGTGGGCGTTGCCAGTCATACGCATTTTGATCACATCGGCGCTGCGAGCGAGTTTGACTGCTGTCACGTGCATTCTGCTGAAGCGCATATACTCGCTGAACCAGACAACGCTCGTACATTGGCGGATATGTTCGTCAATGACGAGATGTTTGACGCGCTACCGCCTGAGCCTTATGCCCATTGTGGTTATAAAATCATTGCACCTGCCAAAATTATGCAACTAGAAGATGGTGACATGATTGACTTAGGTAATCGTCAATTTGAGGTGATTCATACACCCGGTCACTCACCAGGCGGTATCGCCTTATGGGAAGCGGCCAGCGAAACGCTCATTTCTGGCGATCTTATCTATGACGGTCCATTGATCGAAGATACATGGCATAGCGACATGACTGACTATGCCAAGAGTATGCGCCGTCTCAATGCGCTGCCTGTGCGTGTCGTTCATGGCGGTCATTTCCCCAGTTTTTCAGGCAAGCGTCTGCATGTGATGATTGATGACTGGTTACGCCATCATGATTTGTGATTGATCGCATTTAATTATGACTCTAAATAAGTAGCTACTAAAAAAATAACGACGCTAAATAAAAAGCTACTTCAAATAAAACATCTAACCCAAAACTTATTAAATTTTTAGGATGACTGACTCATGACCCAATTGACACAAACGCCTCCTGTATCACCCAAAATCCCGTCTCTTACTTGCGGTGAGTTGCTCGTCCAGTGGCTAGAATATTATGGGGTAGAGACGGTGTTTGGCATACCGGGCGTGCATACGGTAGAGCTATATCGCGGCCTGCCCAATACCAATATTCGCCATGTGACCCCGCGTCACGAGCAAGGCGCTGGGTTCATGGCAGATGGTTATTACCGTGCCTCAGGCAAGATTGGTGTGTGTTTTATCATCACAGGCCCTGGCATGACCAATATCATGACAGCGATGGCGCAAGCATTGGCTGACTCTATACCGATGCTGGTTATCTCTAGCGTCAATAAGGTAAAAGACACGGGAAGCGGGGAGGGGCATTTGCATGAGTTGCATGATCAGCAAGGCATGGTCAGTAAGGTAGCACTCACGAGCAAAACCATCTGGCAGCCTGAGACATTGCCCAAAGTTATCGCCGAAGCGTTTGCATTATTTAATGGCGCACGTCCAGGGCCAGTCCATATTCAGTTGCCTATTGATGTTATTACCGCTGATGCCAGCCATGTTGCCAAACCGCCTAGTCTAAAGGGTGTAGCTGATAGCCAAGCTGACAAGAACAGCTTGACCCTACCACAAGTGATGAGACCACTGCCAAACCCTGCGCAATTGGATCTGATTATCGAATCATTAAAAACCGCAAAGAACCCAGTATTGCTTTATGGCGGTGGCTGTGTCGATGTCGATCACGATGCGCAAAGACTGGCAGAGCTGATCGATGTGCCTACGTTTTTGACCATCAATGCTAAAGGGTTACTGCCACCTAGCCATCCGTTAAGTCTAGGCAGTAACCAGTCATTAGACGCGGGTCGAGCGGTGATTACAGAGGCAGATTGGGTACTCGCCATTGGTACAGAGCTTGGTGAAACCGATTACGATGTATTCTTTAATGGTGAGTTCAAAATCAATGGAACATTAGTGCGTATCGACTGCGATGCTGAGCAATTGCAGCGTCCGTTTATAGCGGATATTGCGGTATTGTCTGACGCACAGATGGCTATCAGTGGTCTATGCAATCGTTTAGAAACTCAGATATCAAATGGGCAAGTATTTGACCATCAGGCATTGTCACGAGTGAATGCTGCAAAACAAGCGCTCATAGAAGAGACAACCCCAGACTTTGCTGGTCAAAACGCCTTGCTAAAACTGATTCGAGATGAGGTGGAAGGCGTGATTTTTGTGGGCGACTCAACCCAGCCTGTCTATAGCGGCAACCTTGGCTTTGAAGCATTGGCACCGCGCAAATGGTTTAACTCCTCAACGGGTTTTGGCACGCTAGGTTATGGTTTGCCCGCTGCGATCGGGGCTATGGTTGGTTCAAACCTACCAGTTGTCAGCTTAATCGGTGATGGCGGTATTCAATTTACCATTGCAGAGCTTATTTGTGCCGCTGAGCTTGAGCTGCCATTGATTATACTGCTATGGAACAACCAAGGTTATGGTGAGATTCGCCGGTATATGGAAGAGGGCGGTTTACCACTGATCGGTGTCAATATTAAAACGCCAAACTTTGAGCCACTAGCCGCAGGGTTTGGCGCTGGTTATCGCAGAATTACCGATAAGCAGCAGCTGCTAGAGTCGTTGCAATCAGATATCAAAGGCAAGCAGCCAATCATCTATGAGATTGATGAAGCGGATGAGTTTTTAAAAGAAATGGGGAAAACTGTCACTTATTTTAGCTAACGCTATCAATATTAGCGCTACCAATCACAGAACTGATTGTTCAAGGAAGTACGTCAATGATGCCAAATGCCAACAGCTTGTCGGAAAATAGACAGAAGCGAATACCGCGCTTGTTAGCAGAATTGAAGGCTGTGGTTGGCGTGAGCAATGTGTTGATCAGCCGTAGCCAGCAACAATCCTATGTACAAGGGGCGATTAAGGCAGTGACGGATGCGACGGTAGCGGTTGTGACGCCGCCCTCTCTTGTGGCGCTGTGGCGCGCGATTAACATCTGCGCTGATGCTGACGTGATTATTATTGCGCAAGCGGCCAATACAGGATTGACCGGTGGCTCAACACCGAACGGTGAGTATGATCGATCAGTGGTCATGATATCTATGCAGTTATTGGGCGGCGTGCACTTGCTCAATGATGCAGCAGAGTTGGTTGTTTTGCCAGCCGCTACTTTGCAGCAATTAGAGACCACGCTTGCGCCATTAGGACGTGAGCCGCACTCGGTGTTGGGTTCTAGCTGTGTGGGTGCCTCAGTGATAGGCGGTATCTGCAATAGCTCAGGTGGTATGCTGGTGCAGCGTGGCCCTGCCTATACTGAGATGGCGTTATTTGCCAGACGCAATGCTTCAGGAGTATTTGAGCTGATCAATCATTTAGGGCTGGATCTGGGGACGCATCCAGAAGAGATACTTAAGAACTTGCAAACAGGCAGGTTCCAAAAACAGTCAGACAGTACGAGCAGTAAAGCCTGCAACCAGCACTATCAATATAAAGTACGTGATTGCGATGCCGATACTCCGGCTAGATTTAATAATGATGCTAGCGGTCTGTATGAAGCATCTGGCTCAGCGGGTAAGGTGATTGTATTTGCGGTTAGAGTGGCGACATTTGCCAAACCCAAGCAAGAGCAAACGTTTTATATTTCGTCTGATGACGCAGATACTTTGACGGCACTCAGACAGCAGTGGTTAAAAAGCGAGCTGGCTCTGCCTGTCTTAGCAGAATATATGCACAAAGACTACAACGACATCACGCTGGATTATGGTCGTGACACTTGTCTGAGTATGCGCAAACTACCTGCTAGCAAGATAGGATCGCTGTATCGGCTGCAAGCAACCATGGGCTATTATCTGGACAAGTGGCATCTGCCAAAGACGTTACCTGATCGGATATTGCAACTGATCTCTAGGGTTATGCCGTCATCATTACCTGCCTCGTTGAGTACGCAGGCGCGCTCATATCAGTACCATTTGATTATTAAGGTGGCAGATGGCATCGATGGTAGTCGTAGCAACAGTAATGACGATGACATTGCCGCTGCACAGACGTTTTTGCAACACCATATGCAGCAGTATCAAGGCACATTACATACGTGTACAGAGACTGAATCACAAGCGTTATTGGTTTTTCGCAGTGCTGCTACGGCTGCTATGTTCCGTTATCACAATCTCAACCACACTGAATTTGGTGAGCTGCTATCGACTGATATCGCCTTGCCAAGAAACGCTGTAGATTGGGATGAAGTGTTACCCAAGCATCTGCAAGAACAAGTCAGCAAAACCTTTTATTTGGGACATTTTTTTTGTCATGTCCTGCATCAAGATTACTTGTTACACCCAACTACTAATGCCAAGCAGTTCAAGGAAGAGCTCTTAGCATTTTATGACCAGCGTCATATTGAATATCCTGCTGAACATAATGTCGGGCACATGTATCCCGCTAAGGCTGAGTTAAAGCAATTTTATAAAAAACTGGATCCAACCAACTCGTTAAATCCAGGTATCGGTCAGACAGAAAAATGGAAAAACTGGCGATCATCGCCTATTAAGGAGAAGTTAAATGACGAATGCTATTGATAAATCGCAGCAGCCGATTTTAGGGAACAATACTGTCGACCCAGAAACGCCGCAGGCAGGGCAGTGGCGTGCAGCAATGTGGAAGTTTCTATTGTTCTCAGCATTGGGTATCGCCCTATTTATCATACCGTTTGAGTGGGATGGTAAGGTCACGATTTTATTGGGCGTGTTGACCGATACGTTGCAAGCAGTATTGGGCGGGTTTGTGGTTTATATTGCTATGGCAATTGTGACCATCTCTGCGCTGGGCGCGCTGGCAGTCAAGGTGCTAAAACCCAATTTACCTGAAGACTCACTGTTAAAAAATCTTTTTGATGTTGATTGGTTTTGGCTGACCACCCGATTTTTGGGCATGCTATTTGTGTGGATGATTTATCTACAGATCGGTCCTGAATTTATTATCAATCGTAATACCGGCGGCGTCATTTTTGAAGATTTGATTCCTATCCTCATTCCGTTATTTTTCTTTGCCATTTTATCACTGCCATTTTTGACTGATTTTGGTTTGATGGAGTTTTTGGGCACCTTAGCCAGTAAGATTTTTATAAAGCTATTTAAATTGCCGGGTCGCTCAGCTGTCGATGCCATGTCTTCTTGGTTTGGAGCGGCGTCTATTGGTTTGTTGGTCACCATGCAGCAGTATGATAAGAGCTTTTATAGTCAGCGTGAAGCAGCCATCATCGCCACTACCTTTTCAGTGACCTCTATCGCCTTTACCTATGTTGTTGCCAAAACCATCGGCGTGGACAATAACTTTGTCTACTTTTATCTAACCATTGCGCTGACTGGTTTTATCGCTGCAATCATTATGCCGCGTATCCCGCCACTATCACTAAAGCCTGATACCTATCATGCTGGCAAAAGCATGCTGGACGAAGGTATTCCTGCACAGTACACCACTTATCAGTGGGCGATCAATCGCGCCGTCACGCGTGCACACTCTATGCCGAGCTTGGGTTATGTGTTCAAACGCAGCGTTGGTAACTTGTTCGATATCTACTTTGGACTGATTCCTGTTATTTTTGCCATCGGTACCATTGGTCTTGGATTGGCAGAGTATACGCCTGTCTTTAATTGGCTTGCGACCCCACTTGTGCCATTGCTTGAATGGTTGCAGATTCCAGAGGCCGCAAAAGCCGCGCCAGCTATGATTATGGGCTTTGCAGATATGTACTTGCCAGCACTGGTTGGCAAGAGTATTGAGAGTGAGATGACAAGATTTATCGTTGGTGCGGCCTCAATCACTCAGATTATCTACATGTCTGAAGTCGGTGCGCTTATCTTAAAATCAAACATCAAACTCAACGTATTAGAGCTGTTTTTTATCTTTATGCTGCGTACGCTTATTAGCTTGGTAGTGATTACCTCAGTGGCGCATCTACTGTATTAAACAGATACGTTACGATGAGGTTTGGCTAAGCGATACGGCAACTGGTGGTCCTGCTATTTTGACATAAGTGTGTAGGTCGCCAGTCGTTATAGGATGCCTATTACCACCATCAGTAAAGTAAACACCGTGAAGAATAAGAGGTAAGAATACTCATGAATACAGCAAACGCTACATACCTAACCAGACAAAAGGCCCAACAGGTCGCCCAAGAAGAAGTGGTATTAAATGCCGCTTATATTAATGGCGACTGGGTCGCTATTGACAGCCTCACGACCGATTCTGACAACAAAAACAGCCATGCCCTATATGACCCCAACTCAGGCGAAATAATTGCCACGACACGCTTGTGTAGCAGCGCTCATGTCGAATCAGCAGTCAGTGCTGCTACTCAGGCTTATGCCAGCTGGTCACACACTGATGTGAGCATACGCGCCCGTTATCTAAGCGCGATTGCAGAGTCTATGGAGCAGCAGTTTGATAAATTGGTTGGGCTATCGGTGCTAAACAACGGCAAGCCAATTGAGGAGGCCAAAATAGACGTTGGTGATGCGATTGCTTGCTATCGCTATTATGCCGATCTCATCACCGATCAGGCCACATGGTCTGAGGTATCTACACTTGAGTCGGGCATTAGGCTGCTAAAGACGTACGCGCCTGTAGGTGTTTGTGCGCTGATTACCCCCTGGAACTTCCCGATGGTGACGACAGCTTGGAAGCTAGCACCGGCGCTAGCAGCGGGCTGTACGGTATTATTAAAGCCGTCTGAGGTGACACTGTTGCCAGAGCTGATGTTAGGTAATATCTTATCCCAGATAGGATTGCCCCAAGGCGTGGTAAATATCTTACCAGGAGCAGCTGAAGTGGGCGCTGCTATGACCAGTCATCCGCTGATTGATAAAGTCTCGTTTACCGGCAGTAATGCGGTGGGCGAAAAGGTCATGAGTCAAGCAGCCAAAAACGTCAAAGACATCAGTCTAGAGCTGGGCGGAAAATCTGCCATCGTGGTATGTGCAGATGCTGACATTGATCACGCTTGTGATTTGATTATTGGTGGTATATTTACTAACGCCGGTCAAATATGTTCGGCAACTTCACGGCTAATTATCCACCAAAGTATAGCCGAGTCGCTATTTGAGACCTTAAAAGCAAAAACGACAAGCCTACAAATCGGTGACGGTTTTGATACCGAGACGCAAGTGGGTCCATTGGTGAGCAAGCAGCAACTCGACCAAGTCAAAAAATACGTTGATATTGCCGCCACCGAGCAGCTCACGTGCTTAACAGGTGGCAAGATAGTGGATAGCGCAGGATATTTTGCGACGCCAACCATCTATACAGATGTGCCAACGACCAGTCAGTTATGGATGGAAGAAGTGTTTGGCCCTGTATTAGTAAGCACAACTTTTACCGAAGCGTCAGAAGCCATTCGCCTAGCTAATGACAGCAAATTTGCCTTGGCAGCGACTATCGTGAGTGCCGATGAGACTGTAGCGCTAGAAATGGCATTACAAATCCAAGCAGGTCACCTTTGGATCAATGAGCAGCAAACCGTATTGCCAGAAGCGGGCTGGGGTGGATTTAAGCAAAGCGGTATCGGGCGCGAGCTGGGCGGCGATGGATTATCTGCTTACCAAAAGAGCAAGCACGTACTGCTGACACAATGAATGCTTACTTATTAAATTACTTATGGTTTTATAAGATACTTTAGAGCCGTGCCCCTAGCTATATGGTGATTGATAGCTAGGGGCATTAGCATCTTATGTTCTACTGACTAATTCGTTTACTATATCAAGGTTGTTAACGTTATTAAAAGGCATTAACTTTACTGGAGGGCTCATTCAGGATAAAATTGAGCAATCATTCAAATTTATCGCCGTGCTCATTTTTATATGATGTCACGGCTTTTTACATGGGGCATAGTATGTCACGCAGCGCACTCTACAATCGTCAAGACGCTCTGGATCGAGCATTACAGCTTTTTTGGCAAAAGGGCTTTCATGCCACATCCTTAAAAGATATCGAACAAGCGCTCGATATGCGTCCAGGGAGTATTTATGCTGCTTTTGGCAGTAAAGATGGCCTGTTTCAAGAGGCGCTAGAATACTATGCCCGCCTAGGACTGACCGAGCTTGAGCGTGTATTGAGCCATCATCAAACGCCTTTATCAGGTTTGGCCGCTTATATCAGGCAGCTGGGCGGTATTCGTGATAAAGCATTGCCGAGCCGTGCTTGTATGCTGGTCAAAAGCTTATTAGAGCTAGGCGCTCGTGAGCAGGCGGCGCTAGAGAAAGTTGAGCTGCTACTGGTAGGGATGGAGACGCGATTTATAGAGTGCTTCAAAAAGGCTCAGCAGATAGGTGAGATAGACAGTCAGCTTGATGCAGTGAGGCTAGGACGACGACTACAGGCGGAGGTCATGGGTCTGCGTGCATTCGCACAGCGTGATGTCGATAGTGCGGCGATTCATAATCTTGCTGAAGATATGGCCTCATCTATAGAAGCGCTGCGACTTGATCATTCAGCAAAAGCCTAGCAGTGGATTAGATATCTCTATCGCTGTGAAGCCTCTAACTGCTTGAGGGTATGGTAGCCGCCATGGATGCGGGTAAAGATCGTAATCGCGCAAGCAGTCGCAAAGATACTGGCAAGTAGCACAAAATGCTGTGGCCAAATACAAAAAGCGATGAATAGCGCGATGGTTTCGGTGCCTTCAGTGAGGCCGTTTAGGTAGTAAAAGCTTTTGTACTTAAACTGAGGTTTATCCAATTTGAATTTTTCTGCGGCAATCGCAAATGCCAAAAAGCTCGACCCAGTTCCTATGAACGCCGCTAGCAATAACGCGCCTGCAATAGCGTTCTGTGCAGGGTTGGCCAATATAAACCCAAGTGGCACGGCGGCATAAAATAAAAAATCGAGCGTAATATCCAAATAACCACCTGCGCTTGAGCTTTGCTGTGCATGACGTGCCAATGCGCCATCGAGACCATCAAAGAGTCGATTCACAATAATGGCTGCTAGTGCGCCATACCACAGCCCAAAGGCAATGAGTGGCAATGCTAGCATCCCAATCAAGAACCCAGCGACTGTCAACTGATCTGCGGTGACACCGCGTTGGTGCAAGATCACGACGACAGGACTCAATATCGGTTTGATAATAGGCGTAATAAATTTGTCTAGCATGCGATCTGCCTTTTGTATTTTGCTTATATAGTCAATCCAATATAAAAGCGTTACAGCGTTAACCTCGCTTGAAGTATGACAGATACATCTTCACTCGGTTGCCTTGTACCACTCTTAAATTGGATCAACTATACTGTCTTTGGACGTCTGAGCATGATGATCAAGGTTGGCTGGCTATCGCTCAAGATGAATGATTTTGCCGCCTGCTGCTTTGGCATCGCTCTCATCATGTGTCACCATGATAGCAGGGAGCTTGTATGTCTGTATTTGCTCAAAGACCAGCTGGCGCGTGTCTTGTCTGAGCTGAGTATCAAGCTTACTAAAGGGCTCATCCAGTAGTATGGCTTTGGGTGCGCCAAGCAAGGTCCGTAGTAATGCCACGCGCGCTTGTTGACCACCTGATAGATTATCAGGATGCCGATCTCCCATACTTGCCAAACCTACTTGTGCTAACGCGTGCTCTATTCTTTCGAGTCGCTGTTTTTTACCAACATTTTTATTGTTTTTTGGCATCGCAAAAGCAATATTGCCTGCCACTGACAAATGCGAGAACAGCAGTGCATCTTGATAGAGTACGCCAATACCGCGCATGTGCGCTGGCAGGTGAGTGACGTCTTGATCGTTTAGCCATACCGTGCCAGTCGCCGTAAAATCCTCGGATAATGATCCCGTCAGCCAGTTGAGTAAGCTTGACTTGCCACTACCAGAAGGCCCCATTACGGTGAGTATGTCGCCACCAGCGATATGCTCATCCATACTGAGTAATCGCTCGTTTTGACGAAACAGCTGCAAGTCTTTTATCTGTAAAGTTGATGGCATCGAGAACCCTTTAAGTGCGTTTTTAACGGCGAATATTTCTATGAGCATTGTTTTTGATAACTACCGTTTTTCATGAATATTGTGTTTGATGACCGTTTTATTAACGATCAGACTACTAACGAGCGCCACTTCTAAAAAATAACTTGGGTAATATCCAAGCCAGTATAAACCCAATGAGCGGTAGCACCATTTGTATGATGGCATAAACGGCACTGGTACGCCTACTGGCACCGTTCGCGAGTGTGATTGCTTCTGTTGTTATCGTGGCAATACGACCGCCGCCTGCCAATAGTGTGGGTAGATACTGACCAAAGCTAATCGCTAGACCAAGTGCGATAGCAATCAAAATCGGGGCAAACAATTGCGGCAGTTTGATTTGAAAGAACACCTTAATTGGTGCTGCACCTAAGCTGGCTGCCACATGGGCAAAGCGAGGATCTAGACGTCGATAGCTACTGGCAAGTGACAAAAACACATAAGGTAAGACAAATAACACATGCGCAAAGACAACATTGAAAAATGCTGATTGGTAATTGATCAATTGCTGCATCCACACCAAGCCAAACAAAAAGGCAATGCTGGGCACCAGTAGTGGTAAGTAAATAATCAAACTGGTCAAGTTTGAAAGGTGCCTTGCACGCAATTGCTCAGCTTCTAAACACAATAGGGCAAGTACAATCGCAAATGCAGTGCTGACAAGACCGATAGTTAGGGTGTTAAAAAGTGGCGTATCCATCTGTGCAAAGGCACTATCAAAATGCAGCCAGACAAACTGCTCTGGTAGCATTGCTGGGAATCGCCAATAGCCAGCGATAGACCATAATACCAAACCCACAAGCGAGAGCAGCATAAAACCGATAACGAAGACAGTAAGTACACCAGTAGCTTTTTGCCATGCTGTGTCCGCATATCGGCGTTTGCCATGGGTCAAAGAGTGGCTACAGACTGCTTTGATGGCTTTTTCACCGCCTAACCAAAAAGCGACCAGCCCTGCCGTCAATGCCAGCTGTAATAGTGCTCCAGCAGAGGCCTTTATACGCAAGGTCAAATCCACATCATTGAACCAATTCATGATAGAGACGGCGAGCGTGGGCGGGGTGTTAGGACCGAGTATCAATGGCATCTCAACGCTTGCACTGGCATAAGCGAGTACCGCCAATATGGGCAGACGTAAAAAAGGGTATAACAGAGGAAATACTGCCTTAAAAAAAGCAGTGATCGGGTAGTAGCCGAGATTGAGTGCGACTTTATATTGCTGTCGTAGCTTTTTACCAAGCTCAGGCTGTGCTAACGCGCCTAACGCCATTAATAACAAAAATGGGAGCTCTTTTAAGGTCAAGCCCAAAATGATGCTAATGCCATAAGGGTCATGTGGCAATATACCATTCGGTGCCAACGCCCAGCCGCTGAGCCACGGAGAGATGAGCCGTGCAAACATCCCAGACGGCGCAATCAAAAACCCTACCGCAATAGCGGCTGCGGCATGAGGAATGACTAAGATAGGACTCAGTAAGTGCTCAATACGTTGTAGCCAAATACTGTTAAAAAAGGCTGCCAATATCATCAGTGCGAGAATAAAAGCAAGTAGGGTGCTGATGAGTCCAGTAGCAACGCTCAAGGCTGCCATCTGAGTAAGTCCTGGCGTTTGCCAAAGCTCAGTAAACCCCTGTAAGTTAAGCGTGGTTCTATCGAGCGCAGGCACCCAGCCAAAAGCAGGCAACACCACACCAATCAGACCGCCCAATACAGGTAGTATCAATATCAAAACCAAGAGTTTTGGACTCAAAGTGACAATACGTGTAAACCAGTCTGTTTGCTCAAGGACAATAGGTTTGGCGTTCGCTTGCGTCTTTGCTATTTTGTCAAAACCCTGACTCATGGGCTTACCCCATAACGCATTTGCCAACCTTGCATAATGGCATCTACCCAGCTTGGATGCGGTTCACTCACTGTGCGCGTGATGCTGTCAAAGGGTAGGGCGCTTGGGTGTGTTTGCTTACCATCAAACAGTGCTTGCTGCTCAGGACTGAGCATCGACTGGACCAGTACCGTTTTGTCACCCCATACGGCAGGAATTTGCTTACGCGCCTGCGCCTCTGGACTTAGTAGAAAATTGGCGACCAACTGCGCGGCTTGTGGGTGATTTGTATTGTAAGGAATGGCAACAAAGTGCGTATTACTCAAGCTACCATCACTCATCGCATAGCTACGTATACTTTTGGGCAAATCATAACGTTGCACGGCTGCAGGCACTTCAGGCGCTGAGAACGTAAAGGCGAGACTCAGCTCGGTATCATCGACCAAACGGCGCATCTGTGCCCCCGTCTGTAAAAACTGCTCACCATCACGCCACAGCGTCGGATGAAAGTCATCCAAAAATGCCCATAATGGATCTAGTACGAGCGCGATGTTTTGTTCAGTGGCAGGCAGGTTCAATTGTGCTTTGGTGTTTTGACCGGTCTCAGCATCGTGCTGTTCATGGAGCATGACCAACGCATATTTTAAAAAGCTCATACCCAAAAAATCAGGCGGCTTTGGGTAGCTAAAGCGTCCAGGATTCTGTGCTGTCCAAGTGCTGAGTTCATCAAGGGTGGTCGGCGGTGTATTGACAGAGAGACTGTCATAATAAAAGGTCAATGATGCCTGTCCCCAAGGGGCTTCCATTCCTTCGGTTGGTACACCAAAATCATAATTGACTGTCGGATTATTATTGGGATCGGTTAATGAGAAATTTGGCAGTTTATTTGCCCATTGCTTGAGTAACAATGAGTTTTCACTCATGGTGGCAAAGTTAGCGCCATTAATCCATACCAGATCAACACTGCCCTGATCGTTATTGTTGGCTGACTTTTCTGCGAGTACGCGGCTGACAGCCTCACTGGTATCGCTCAGTTTGACATGGACTAAGTTAATATTATATTTATCATCAACCTGCTTGGCCGCCCACTGTAAATAAGCATTGATCTGTGGATCGCCGCCCCACGCATAAAAATAAACGTCTTGGTTCTTACCTTGCGCCTCTATTTGTTGCCATGGCGATAACGCTTGGTCACTCATGGTGCTATTGGTTGATGCGGTACTGGCAGAAATACCAATACAAATGCCAAGCATCGCTGCATAAGCACTGCGTTTTGTGGAGCGTCTTAGCATCAGTAGAGAAGAGGTTGGGTCCATTGAAGCTTCCATTATGCTTATATGTCTGAGTTGAGCTGATAAAAACTATTAGGGACGCGCCCTAGCTCAACCAGATGATCTCAGGCTTGTTTTGTCGATCAGGTCATTCAATGGCCATACAGGCGGCTAACCACGACGCCATGTGTGATATTTCTCTAACCAGTTCAATACGGTTTCAGGGGCATGGTTGCGTTTCCATTCGCCAGCAACATATTTGTTGCCCTCCGCCCATGTTGGGTAGGTGTGAATAGTACCAAGTATTTTGTTCAGTCCCAAGCCATGTTTCATTGCGAGTACAAATTCGCTCATCAAATCACCAGCGTGCTCGGACACTATCGTAACCCCTAGGATTTTGTCTTTGCCTTTGGGTGTAATAACTTTAATAAAGCCTTTGGCAGCGCTATCAGTGATCGCACGATCTAATTCTTCAAAGTCGTAGCGCGTCACTTCAAAATCAATGCCTTTATCGATTGCTTCTTGCTCGTTCAAACCCACGCGAGCGACTTCTGGATCAATAAAGGTCGTCCATGGAATCACTCGGTAATCAACTTTGAACTTCTTAAAGTGACCAAACAAGCCATTGACCGCAGCATACCACCCTTGATGTGAGGCGACATGTGTAAATTGATAAGGCCCAACAATATCGCCTGCTGCATAAATATTAGGATACAGCGTTTCTAGATATTCATTGGTAACCACCGTACGATCTGTCTCGATACCGAGCGCTTCTAGTCCATAACCTTCAAGACGAGCGCTGCGACCGACTGCACACAGTAGCTCATCGTATTCAAGCGCCATCTCTGGTTGTAGATTTTCTTGTAGGCCTTTTTGCTGACTGCTTTGATCCTCATCACCCAGCTGCTGAACGATAATGTACTTTTTGCCATCACGAATCTCGCAGCGAACCGCTTGATGTGATGTCAAAACCATGACACCGCTGGCCTCTAGTGCGTTTTGAGCAAACTCGGAGACTTCCTCATCTTCTTTTTTCATAAGACGTGTGCTGCGTTCGATTTGCGTGACATCTGAGCCTAGACGCGCAAATGCTTGTGCCAGCTCAGAGCCAATAGGGCCACCACCTAACACAACGAGCTTTTTGGGCGTCTCATCAAGCGTTGCAAATTTCTCCCACAAGGTATCGCTGGTGACATAACCTGTCTCCTCAATACCTGGAAGCGGCGGGACAAAGGGACGTGCACCAGTGGCAAGTACAATAGTGCGTGCCGTGAGCGTCTGAGTGCCACCATCATTGAGGGTGACCTCTACTGTCCATGGATCGATCAGTTTGGCATACCCTTTTAGGACTTCAACGCCCAGATCAGTGTAGCGCTCGACGCTATCGTGCGGTGCAATCTCCGCGATGACATCGTGCACGCGCGCCATGACTTTTTTGAATGAAAAATGCGGCGTGGTATTCTCAAGACCATACTTCTCACCATCACGCATCTGCTCTGCGACTTTTGCACTTTTAATAATGGCCTTGCTTGGGACACAGCCATAGTTCAAGCAGTCCCCGCCCATCTCTCCTGCTTCAATCAGGGTGACTTTTGCCCTGACGGTCGCGGCGATGTAGCTGGTCACTAGACCGCCTGCACCTGCACCGATGACGATCATATTGCGATCGAATGTTTTGGGCTTATTGTAGTTCTTATAGACGCGTCTTTTTTTGAACATATTTATCACTCCTTTTGCGATCAATGGGAACAAGCCCAATAGCGCAAATGAGAGGATCAAATCGAATGATAAGATCCCTGATAGACTATCAATTTGTGCCAACTGTGTCCCTGCATTTACAAAAACAAAAGTACCAGCAAGCATACCGATTTGGCTAACCCAATAGTAAGTCCATGACTTGATAGCGGTAACGCCCATCAACAGATTAATCAAAAAGAACGGAAATATCGGTACCAATCGCAAGGTAAATAAGTAAAACGCGCCTTCTTTTTCAACGCCTTTATCAATTGCTGCCAGGCGCTCAGGAAAGCGCTGCTTGATGGTATCGCGCAGCAGATAACGTGAGGTCAAAAAAGCGAGCGTTGCACCGATAGTAGAGGCAAATGAGGCAATCAGTAAGCCCTGAACCAAGCCGAACAGTGCTCCCGCTGCTAAAGTTAAAATAGCAGCGCCTGGTAAGGATAGGGCAGTGACGACTACATAGAGTAAGAAGAACCCACCGATAACCAGTAACGGGGACTGTGCCTTATACTCATTGAACTGAGACATCGACCCTTTTAAGCCGTCAAGCGTCAGTAATTGGTTGAGGTCAAAATAAAAAAAGCTTGCCGCTAGTATCAATATTAATAGTATTAAAAATATTCTCTTAATCATGAGTGATCCGGCCCAATAGTGTGGCGAAGGCTAAAGTCGTCGTCATTGCACTATGAGTAGTGTCATGACGTGATGGTAGTAATTGTATAGAGCTACTGCGCTGAACGGTTTACTGGTATGCCTGAGACAAAACGTAAAACCTCAGAACTATAGTATATGACCTGCAACCTGCTGTCTGGTATTTATATTATTTGGTAATTATAGAGTCTAACAGCAGATGCAACCAAAAATTATGCCACAGCAGCGTTTTTGCCCAGTGTCCAAGTGTCATAGTCTCTCATCAAGAACAGTACCAAGCAAGCAGCTAGCATCGGCCATGCGGCAAAGAACAGCAAGTTGTCAAAGGGTTGAAGATAAAGATGGAAGGTGGCAAAGGTCGAGGCAGCATGGAGCAATAAAATAATACCGTATGTCCATTTTTTGAATAAACCCGCGACAAATAACAATATGAGAATGATCTGCAAGCTAGCAACCGCATAAACCATACTAGTGCCCAAGTTTTCTAGAGCGTAAAACTTAGCAAATACATTGGCAGCATGCTCAGGGTTTACGAATTTGTCTAGTGTCCAAACAAGAAAGACAATAAAAACACCCAGTCGAAGTAATAGTAATGAGAGAGGTAAGTGTTTTGGCATGAGTGATCTCTTCTGAGAAAGGGTGAAAGTGAATTAAAAACGATATAAACACAGCTATATAGGTAATCTACGTAGATGATGACAGTGCAAATATCTGCTATTACATGTCAATAGACATAGTCGACATACTTATATATTTGAGTGATTACTCAAATATAAATAAAAGATTACCGCTGAATACCTTAAAATCGCATTGTAGTGGTTATTGAATGACTGTTCAAGCTTATACATTCATAATATGGTATTTATAGGGCTTGGTTACTTTTTTCGACCAAACCAGCAATAGTCGCTTAAAGAAGTATAACCACTTATAGGTGCTGTTTTCTTGATTGTAGACAATGCATTTCCAAGCAGTTTGGTAAGCGAATGTCTACGCCACCTGACTCTAGATAGCAAAACCCCTTCATAGAACAATGATTCTATGAAGGGGTTTTGACTATAAACTTATCTAAGCAGTACAGCAGTAAAAAGATACCTACCACATCAAATCGTCTGGAATCACATAAGCGGCGTAAGGATCATCTTCTTCTAGTACTTCTTCAGCGGTGTCATTAGACACGACCATGAAGCCTTCCATTTTTGTATCGATGCGATCTGCCAATGGACGAGGAAGTAGGGCGTAGCTATCTTCTAGTCGTGCGATCACGACATGACCTGCTACGATCTGATCATACAGCTTCTGTGTGATAGCAATTTTCTTTACTTTAGACTCATCGACGAACTGATAGCTGACCTCACCATCTGTATCCGCTATTTGATGCTGCTTAATCATTTGGATGATATTAGCCTTTAATGCTTTTTCTTCTAGCGCTTGCTGTTTTTGTTGATTGAGCTGCTGATCTTTTTCAAGCTTTTTTGCTTGGGCATCTGCCAGCGCTTTTTTGGTCTCTAGACTTTCTGAGTCGCCAGTACGCTTGGCATGCTGAGTTTGCTTGCTGATTTTTTTGGCTTTTTTACTATCGACCAATCCAGCCTTTAATAGTTGAGCCTGTAGGGCGTTTTTTGCCATAATTTAATCACCTAAATAACGATACGTAAGTCTTAAATGCTGAATCATAAATACTAAAGGAGGTATTGTAGCAAACTTTAGTAGCGCTTGTGGTTACGCACTGGCTGAAACCGTCCAAATTGGTTATCATCGAATTAAGGGATAGCGTTTGTAACGCTTTCTCACGTATACAGGGCGTAGGTTGGCGGTATATGCCAAGCTATATAAGAATAAATAACACAATCTAAGGATGGATTATGACAACCTCACAGCATATTTTAGCTTGTATTGACGGCTCAGCAGTGACCGAATCAGTTTGTGACTATGCAGCATGGTATGCCAGCAGACTGAACCTACCTGTTGGGCTATTACATGTCAGCGATGTACCCGCCTCAGTCAGACGTGACTTGTCAGGGGCGATAGGGGTAAACAGCCGCCAGTTTTTGCTACAAGAGTTGTCGCAATTAGATGAGCAAAGAGCAAAGGTCGTTAATAGCTATAGCAATGCCTTGGTACAAGACGCAAAAAGTCATATCCAAAATCACTTCGCCGATGTCAATGTGCGCGTGTATCAGCGCCACGGTAAGCTGTTGCCTAGTATTGAACACTTCAAAACAGAAAACCGTGCAATCGTGATGGGACGGCGCGGTGAAGATCATAAAAACAGCCGAATCAATATTGGTAGCCAAATCGAGACGGTGGCTCGTGGATCGGACATACCCATACTGATCTGCTCAGAGACCTTTGAAACGCCTAAATCCTATATGATTGCGTTTGATGGGAGTAAAACCTCCATCAAAGCGGCATGGATGGTAGCAAAAAGCCCTTTATTAAAAGGCTTGAAAGGTCATATCGTGATGGTGGGTAATCATAATGATGCTGCCAAGCAAAGTATGAGCGGCGCCGCGGCTGAGCTAGAGGACGCAGGCTTTGTGGTTGAAGCACATCACTTATCTGCTGCTGATACTGTTGATGGGTTATTAACATTTCAAGTGGATAATCATATCGATATTATGGTGGTAGGTGCTTACGGACACTCTAAGTGGCAGCAGCTATTCCTTGGAAGCACCACGACAGAAATCATCGCCAGCACGTTGTCACCTGTCATTTTAGTGCGTTAGTTGGTACGTCAGTAAGTCCTTGCTGCTTTTTTTGTTAGGCTGCTTGTTTCTTTATTAGAAAGACACTAGATTAAGCTCACACCAGCTTTTGCTAGGCTATTGGTCTAAGCACATATGGTCTACGCACACAGTGTCATCGTCTACTATCCATTGTCATAAGCGGTTATCTAGCGCGCCAGACAACCGCTTGAGTTGGATGATGAGTGATTCAGCAATTTCACATTATCCTAGGAATACTTTATGCGTATCAATGCAGATTTCTCATGCCGTGCTGCCCTTACACCTGCAAACCATCAATGGGTACAGTCGCCTCAGAGCGGCGTAGAGCGTGTCATGCTAGACCGCGTGGGTGAAGAAAAAGCCCGTGCAACCAGTCTTGTGCGCTATGCACCGAACTCTTATTTTCCGCATCATATGCATCCAGGCGGAGAAGAGATTCTAGTCCTGTCAGGGACATTTTCTGCAGACGACACACATTATCCAGCAGGGTGGTATTTACGTAACCCACCAAACTCAGGTCACAAACCCTATAGCGATGAAGGCGCGGTGATCTTTGTTAAACTGCGACAAATGACATCTGATGAATCAAATCATGTGGCTATCGACACTCAAGATAGGACCAATTGGCAGCGACAAGGCAACCGTGATGTCTGTCCTCTTTTTTCAAATGGGACTGAGCAGGTGAGCTTGCTACGTATAGACGCTGGCGAGTTGCTATTTACTGATCTTGTCAGCGGCGGTGCAGAGTTATTGGTGTTAGCAGGTGAGCTGCTAGACGAGGGACAAGTATATCAGCGTGATGGGTGGATACGTCTACCTACAGACACATATGCACAGACCAAGGCAGGACCAAAGGGTGCTACGATATATCTAAAAGTGGGGCACCTTAGCCAAGTGGTGGGTTCAGAAATAGACAATACCTAAAAAAATCGTTCTGGAAGCATATTACCCACATAAACGACCAGCGAGCAAAATAGTTGACACACTAATTTTCTATATTTGATGTGTCAACTATACGTCAAGCGATGTCTTAAAAATCGACTTTGTACTCATAACTCTGTGTCGATAAAACACTTCCTCGTATAGTAGTATCAACCCCTCTATCTGCAGTCATAATTACAGTTTCTCTAGCTCGCGCTCTGTTCAATATCACTCCAGCACATTCACAAATTATCAAGCAGCAATATCTGAAATAAGATAGGCCTACTATCGTCTTGCAAAAATAAGCCATCCATATAGTATCCCATGCCGTTGAGCACATCAGACCCTACTAATAGTCTAAGACGCCTATCAGTGTTTTAAAAATACTTATAGGTATAAAACAGACAAGGAATAAATACCATCTGAAAGTAGCCTACTTGTGTCGTCTAGTATTCATGGCATCATTCCAAAAATCCCATAGGCTTTTCGTTGAAATAAATAGATTTGATTATATCTTGAATAAATAACCGAATATTAATGAGTATTTGATTTATAAAATTTATTTTTAAGAAAAAATTGTAAAAAGGTCGTATATTTTAATAGAAACTAAAAATAGCTATGCGTAGTCATAAATAGTACTTATTTTTAGTTTTATAATGATTAAGTGTACTGATACAAAGGGTTAGCCACATCTAGATAGCATCAAAAACATCAAAAGTTAGGACTTTTCTGATAAGGATTATAGGATATATATTTGTGTCAAGTTAGAAAACTTCAGATTGAGTATGATAAAATCCATAAAAGATACAGGCACTTAGAGGGATTTTGTAACTAGAAATGCGTCAACTCGATTTTTCCTTACTTTGAGAAGGCGTTTCACTTGGGAGTAGAACTGTCATGATTATAAATACTTAGCAGTGACTTTTACATACTGAAACTGACCTATGCTGTCAAATCTGTAGACATTGACTTGGGAGATTTTAGTTACGCAGCTTGACGATAAAAATCAAACCACACCTGTCTTGGCGTTTTATAGCCCAAACCCTTTTGGATTCTAGTCTGG
>NZ_JAMYEB010000020.1:0-36218 GCF_033790785.1 Psychrobacter sp. PP-21
ATCCCATCGAGAAAAAGTGGGCTCAAGTGAAGTTTTTACGCCAAGGTTGGATGGAAAATGACTTATCTAAATTGTTTTATGATATTCATCCAAAACATAACTCTTTTGTAGTGCAGTGACTATAACATCCATTGTGTCTCTTATTTTTTTTAATTAAATATTATAAATAAAACGTCTGCGAGTCGTTTTAAATAGCGTAATAAGAAATCTATGATTTTTAGGAAACTATAGTTATTAGTAAAATAATTATTGTGATTAAAGCTAAAATGCAAAAAAAGATAACTATTGTGTGGTAAATTAAACATCCTCTTAAGATATATTAATGTGACTCTGAATATTTCATTTGATATGAAAATGTTGGATACCTTCAAAGTCAATATGTAATTTAAAACATCACTAGAGTGTTTTGTTATTTTTGCAAGAGTGAGTTAGCTGCTTATATTTGATAATCCTACTGGAGAAAAGAGCTTTGAATATGTTAATAAATAATATGTTAGAGAAGAAAAGAAAAGAGCAAGTCTCCAAAGATTTGACTGCACATAGAAAGGAATATTCTGAGTCATGGCAAAAAGATGCTGAATATTTTTTTGAGAAATCATATTATAAATGGATGGCTGAACATATTGCCCATTCAAAAAATATTTTAGAAATTGGTTGTGGCACAGGTTACTCAACCTTAGCTTTGCTAAATGAGGGTCATAAGGTAATTTCAATAGAGGAAAATAGTTTCTGTATCGATAAAACTGAAGCGCTGCTAAATAGTAAAGGGTTTAACGTAGCTAAGATTAACAATAGAGAAGTATATGAAGCATCACCAGACTATGGGTATAAATTATCATACAAAGACGTAGATAATAAATCAGAGGATTACGATGTTATTTTAGTTCAAGGAGATATCATAAATGATTCAAGTTTCATTAAGTGGTTGAAAGAAGAAGTTCAGTTTCCTATAAGTGCGGTTATATGTTGGCTACTAGGAACACATAACTCTAGAGGATTCAATAAAGTTTTTGATTTGAATGAAGTTAAGAATTCCAGCGATGCTAGAATTTATACTCAAAATATAATATATGAGCTGTGTGACGTTATATTACCAGATAATGGCTATTTGCATATCGTAGATAGAGCAGTAGACGTTGATGGTATTGATATCATTAAAAATGTTCTGATAAATCATAAAGACCAAGCTTCAACCAGTAAAATGGAGGTTTTAGAAGCGGAATACCTTAATTATGAAGAGCCAAAAGGTATGCAGATGTCAGTTCGAGAAATAACAGAAGACTCAAAAATAGTTGATAGAACAGGCGTTTACGATGATCATAATAAAATATTCGTATCAATTTTATCCAAAAAAATAGGTTGAGAGAATGTTTTTCTATAGGTGTGCACTATGTAATTTGCCTTTTTTAAACCCAAAAAGAAAGAGCTATTAGAGTTTTCTAGTAGCTCTTTTTAAATCATTTTTTATTAATTAATTATAACCAGTTGAAAGTTCTATATTACAGACCTACCATTTGCTTGTAAGTATGAGATTTCTGCTATGTCCCTAAAATCCAGTTTTAAAGGTTTCCTAGGCGAAACCGTCATCAATGTTGCCATGTGGCTTAAGCTTGAAAAAGATATATACCACCGATTAAACAGTATCACCTTGCCGAAAGACAAAGGTGGCAGTACCCAAATCGATCATATCATCGTCTCTGTATACGGCATCTTTGTGATTGAGACCAAGAACTATAAAGGCTGGATATATGGTAGCGAGAAACAAGGGCAGTGGACACAATCTTTCCCAAATGGCAGTAAATACAAATTTCAAAATCCATTGCGTCAAAACTACTTACATATTAAGACGCTTGCAGATTTATTAGGGTTGGAGCTGAGCTACTTTCATTCGATGATTGCCTTCATCGGTGAATGTGAGCTGAAAACCCGTGATGAGCTACCCGAGCACGTATTGACCAGTGGTATGGTCTCTTATGTAAAGAAGAAACAAGATAAGCTACTGACTGAAGACGAGGTCGCATCTATCATTGAGCAGATTAATAGCAATAGATTTAATAAGTCTTGGCGCACCAATCGGCAGCACAAAGCCTATCTAAAAGATAAGCATAGTAATCCAAGTAAGAATAATGCTAATCCTACACCTGAACCAACAGTAAAAGAAACTGTAAAGAAACCTATCTTAAAAAGTAGAGAAGTGCAGCGATGGTCGGGTCAAACTGAGATTGAATCTAAAGATTTATCAATTGATAGTATGGATACTCAGCAAGCAGACACTCAGCAGACAATTACACCACACGATATGGCTAATAAGGTTTTCCTTACGCCATTTGAAAGTATAGAGTCTGAATCACAAATGGATGAGCCTGAGTTACTTAAGGCGGCAGACAACGCCGCTAATATCGTCCAAATACTAACCTGTCCAAGATGCAATGGCGAGATGGTTGAACGTATCGCAAGAAAAGGCGCACGCCAAGGACAGTCCTTTTATGGGTGCGCGCATTTTCCTAAGTGCCGAGGCGTAGTAAATATAGCTTAACCGTTAGTTACCTCAACCATATATCTCTTCCAAGCGTAAACAAGCCACCAATCGACCATCCCATTCGCGCAGTTGTGGCTCTATTTCGCTGCATTGCTGCTTGGCATAGGGGCAGCGTTTATGTAGTGCGCAGCCGCTTGGTGGGTTAAGCGGACTTGGTAGCTCACCTTGCAGGGTCAAATCATTTTTATGACCGTTTACCGTTGGTGCCGCAGCCAATAATGCAATGGTATACGGATGTTTTGGCGCATTATAAATGGCTTCTTTCGGCCCGTGCTCGACGGCTTGACCCAAATACATCACCATCACATCATCAGCAACATGACGTACGACCGATAGATTGTGCGAGATAAAGACGTAGGCAGTACGATATTCATCCTGCAAGTCCATAAATAGATTCAAGACTTGCGCTTGAATGGACACATCGAGCGCGGAAGTTGGCTCATCAGCGACGACGATTTTTGGATTGAGCATCATGGCGCGGGCGAGGGCAATTCGCTGCCGTTGACCACCCGAAAACATATGCGGAAAACGACCGGCATGTTCAGGACGTAGACCCACGTTTCGCATCATCTCGTTTATCTTGTCGCGCTTCTCTTCTTTGGACAGCTTGGTATGGATATCCAATGGTTCAGTTAGCTGATAGCCGATAGTGTGGCGAGGGTTTAAGCTGCCATACGGGTTTTGGAAGACCATTTGAATCTCGGTACGCAACTCTTTTAGCGCTTTTCTGCTATACCCAGTCGTGCCTTCATCATTGATGAACAGCTCACCATGCGTAGGTTCTTCGATCAATGTCAGCTGGCGGGCAAGGGTTGATTTGCCGCAACCTGACTCTCCAACGACGGCCAATGTTTTGCCAGCTTCGAGCTCGAACGAGATACCATTGAGCGCCTTTACGTATGCTTTTGCTTTACCCAGACCTTGTGATACTGGGTAATGCTTGTGTAAATTGTCTGCTTTTAAAACCACTTTATTACTCATACTTGTGACTCCAAAGTAGCAGCGTGAGAGGTAGGCGTGCGAGAAGAAGGGTCAGAATAAATACAGCGTACCTTACCAGTAGGGGTATCTAGAATAGGCGGTGGCACATCACACGCGGATTCTTTATACGGGCAGCGTGGAGACAATAGGCAACCCGTTGGGCGATCGTATTGACTGGGCACAACTCCTGGTAAGCTATTCAGACGGTCTTGACCGATAGCCAGCTCAGGGATGGCTTGTAGCAACGCCTCAGTATAAGGATGCGCAGGCTTTTGAAAAATCTCTGGCACGGTACTGGTTTCGACCACTTGTCCAGCATACATGACGGCAACATCACGTGAATTCTGTGCAACCAGTCCCAAATCGTGGGTGATAAGTACCATCGCCATTTGTTTTTCACGTTGTAATCGGCCAAGCAAGTCCATGATTTGTGCTTGTACGGTGACATCAAGTGCAGTGGTCGGCTCATCGGCGATCAGTAGTTTTGGCTCACAAGCAAGCGCCATTGCAATCATAACCCGCTGACTCATGCCCCCTGATAGCTGATGCGGATAGACCTTGAGACGGTTTTTGGCGTCAGGCATCTCGACCAACTCTAGTAGCTCTAATATACGTGTTTGTACGGCGGCGCCGCGCAAACCAAGATGCTTGCGCAGAACTTCACCCAATTGCATCTCAACGGTAAAGCTTGGATTAAGACAAGACATGGCGTTTTGAAAGATCATAGAGATGTCTTTGCCAATGATGCCGCGTCTCTGTTTCGGCGGCATACCGAGCATGTCTTTACCATCAAACATCACCCGCTGAGCACGCACGCTGGCAGACGGTGGCAGTAGTCCCATCAGCGCCATCATCGTGACCGACTTACCTGAGCCTGACTCTCCTACGACAGCGATGACCTCACCTTGAGTAATTTTTAACGACACATCATCCACTGCGCGAAAGGCACGCACACCTTGTCCAAAAGTGACAGACAGATTTTCGATATCTAACAGCAACGGTGAGTCTTTTGTTGATGCGCCATTCATAGACGTGTGGTTGGTAGGTATTTTAATTAATGATTCAGTCATGTTAGGTCACCTGTTTGAGTTTAGGGTCTAGCGCGTCACGCAAGCCATCCCCCGTCAAGTTGATCGACAATGCTGCTAAGAAAATAGCGACACCTGGCCAAATAGCGAGCCAAACATTACTTTGAATATACTGACGAGCCGTACCGAGCATCGCGCCCCATTCCGCATCTGGTGGCTGTACGCCAAAGCCTAAGAAACCAATCGCACCTGCTTCTAAGATAGCAGAGGAGAAGATCATCGTTGCCTGCACGATAAGCGGTGCCATACAGTTGGGCAGAATGGTCACGAACAGTAGACGCAGTACGCCAGCACCCATGACTTGTGAGGCAATAAAGTACTCGCGCTGAAGCTCTACCATCGCGGTGGCGCGAGTCAGACGAATAAAGGGCGGTGTACAGACCAGTGCAATCGTGATAATTGTATTGGTCATAGAAGGGCCTAAGATAGCGGCAATAATGATGGCCAAAAGCAAGCTGGGATAGGACATCAAAATATCATTAACCAGCATGACCGCCTTGCCCCAAACCTTTGGCCAAAATGCGGCACTAAGTCCTAAAGAAATACCGACCAGCATAGCAAGGGTGGTCGCGCTCAAACCGATAAACAGTGAATAACGCGCGCCATACATCACTCGCGACAAGGTATCTCGGCCAGCATCATCAGTACCTAGCCAAAACATCGTATTGCCACCATCCAAAAAAGCAGGGGGCAATTGCTCTTGACCGGTAAATAGCTCATAAGGGTCATGGGGTGCTATGGCGGGCGCGAGTATGGCAACAAGCACCATTAGTGCCAGTACGATAAAACCAAGCACCGCGCCTTTGTTTCGGCAAAACGTCGACAAAAATAGCTGCCAAGAAGATGGCGGTGTGGCGGCCATAAGCTTGACATCGGAGGGGAGAACAGAAGGCTTCATGAGCAGTTCCTATAGTGGCTAGTGCATTAGATTTTTAGGCTTCTTTTTCTAACAATCATTAGAAATTTACTACAAACCTTTAAAACCAAATAAGCGCTAATCCTCACTATTTATAATATGTGTATTTATCACTGTTGATTTAAGACGTATGTCGAATGCGTGGGTTGATCAGACCATACAAAATATCAATAAATAAACTGACCAAAATCAGGGCGGTGGCGACCAGTAGAATACCGTTTTGTACAATTGGGTAGTCACGTGTGAAGAACCCATCGAGTAACCAGTTGCCAACACCTGGCCAACTAAAGATTGTCTCGGTAATGATCGCACCTGCGAGCAATGTCGCCATCTGTAAGCCAACAACTGTAACGACAGTGATTAACGCATTACGCATGACGTGTACCAGTATCACGCGGCGCGGTGACAAGCCTTTGGCACGCGCTGTACGTACATAGTCTTCATCTAACACCTCTAGCATCGCAGAGCGCGTCATCCGCGCTATCATCGCTAACGGAATGGTCGATAGCGCAATAGAAGGCAAGATGAAGTGTTTGACCACGTTCCAGAACGCACCAGGCTCGCCTGATGTCAGGGAACCGAGTAGCCATGAGCCATATAGCGGCTGCACATCCAAAAACTGTGCGACAGAGATCACCCCAGCGACAGGTAAAAGTCCTAGGTAGTGGGCAAATATGCCAGTCAAAATAGGCCCCAGCAAATAAATGGGCATAGAATAGCCTGCCAGCGCCCCTGACATGAGTGTGTAGTCAATCCATGTGCCACGGCGTAGCGCTGCAAAAATACCCAAACTTATCCCAACGACGCTAGCAATGACAATAGCGCATAGCGCCAGCTCTAACGTGGGCACAAAGTGTGCAAAGAAGTCTTGCAGTACAGGGGTACGGGTACGGAAGGACTGACCGAAATCACCTGTCAAAATACCCGTTAGGTAGTCCCAATACTGGGCGATGAGGGGTTTGTCCAATCCCAGTCTCTCTAGCGCGCGAGCGTGTAGCTCAGGGTCGACCATACGCTCACCCATCATAATCTCGACTGCATCTCCAGGGACGAGGCGAATCAGAGTAAAGGTGGATAGGGTGAGGCCAAGATAGACAGGTATTAGGATGGCGATGCGACGTAGAATATAAAGTAGCATAGGCTGCTCAATAGTTGTGGTTCGATGATTAGAAAATTAGCAGTGATGAGCGTATTCGTGACCAAGTATTTAACCCATATTATTGATATCATTTATATAAGTGCGGCTGGGGCAGAGTATCTGACCCAGCCGAATATCAATAAATACAAATATTAATGAATTAAGAGTGCTTGTCATACAAGGACGTAATCAGCCAAGGTTATTCAACTTTTACGCCATCGAAGCGTATTGAGCCAAGCGGGCTAATCTTATAGTCGACGACGTTTGGTGCAGTGAATACGGTTACGACCGAGTGTGCCATCGTCGTCCAAGGAAGCTGTTCTTTGAAGATTTGCTGTGCTTGTTCATATTCAGCGACACGCTCGTCTTGATTATTAATCTGACGGGCATTGGTCACTAAGTTATCAAAGTCTTTGTTACACCAGCGTGAGTAGTTATTGCCGCCTACAGCATCACAAGACAGTAATGAGCCTAGCCAGTTGTCTGGGTCACCATTATCACCGGTCCAGCCAGCTAAAATGACATCAGGCTCGCCTTTAGCAGCGCGCTTGAGGTATTCGCCCCACTCATAAGTGACCAGCTTGGTATCGACACCGATCTTAGCCCAATCTGCTTGTAGCATCTCAGCCATTAGCTTGGCATTTGGGTTATATGGTCGTTGGACTGGCATATACCATAGGTCGATAGAAAGATTGTCTGCACCAGCTTCTTTAATCAGGGCTTTTGCTTTTTCGACGTCATAAGGCGCATCTTTTAGAGACTCGTCATAGCCCCACTGTGTTGGTGGCATTGGGTTGGTCGCTTTGAGACCTTCACTTTGATAAACCGCGTTGATAATCGCGTCTTTATTCACAGCCATATCTAATGCCTGACGGACTCTTAGATCACTAAGCTGAGGTTTTTCAACGTTGTAACCAACATAGCCCACGTTGAAACCAGGTTGGTCGAGAACCGTAGCCTTGCCAGACTGTTTGACAGATTCAATCTCAGCAGGTTTTGGATAGGCCGATACATGACACTCACCAGCTTGTACTTTTTGAGCACGGACTGCTGAGTCTTTAGTGATAACAAACACAAGATTATCGATATGAATATCGTCTTTATTCCAGTAGTCTGGGTTTTTGGTATAACGAATTTGTGCGTCTTTTTGATAAGAGGTAAAGACAAATGGTCCTGTACCAACAGGTTTGGTATTGATATCAGCGGCATTACCAGCTTCCATCAGTGTGTTGGCATATTCAGCAGAGTTGATGTAAGCGAATGGCATCGCTAGGTTCTGTAAAAATGGGGCGTTGGTTTCGCTCAGGGTAATTTTTACCGTGTAGTCATCGACCTTTTCGATATCAGAGATAATATCAGGTAGCCCCATGCCAACTGAATAAGGGAATTCAGCAGGATAAGATTTATTAAATTCAAAGTCTGGGTCGGTGATACGCTCTAGCGTAAAGACAATGTCGTCGGCATTAAAATCGCGAGTCGGGGTAAAGTAATCAGTCTTACCGAATTTAACGCCTTTACGTAGGTTGAACGTATAGGTTTTGCCATCTTCGCTAATCTCCCAGCTCTCAGCCAACCCTGGCTGAATCTCAGTTTCCGCTCTTTTAAACTCTACCAAACCGTTATAAATAGGGAATGCACTCGCATCAAAATCTGTACCCGAAGTATACTGCGCCGGATCAAAACCAGCAGGGCTACCTTCTGAACAATAAAGCAAAGTCTTGGCAGCTTTTGCATCAGAGCTGGCAGCAGAGTCATCAGTGGTTTTATTGTCTCCACTACAGGCACTAACGCCTAAGATGAGTGTCGTCAACAGGGTAAGTTTAAAGAGAGATTTTTGCATTATTACATCCTATGTAGTGATAGGTAGTCACTTATGATATCCAGATAGCGGTGTTCAACTATGGATATCATGAGCAAGCGTTTGATGACCTTGAAAGTGTTTATTTATATATTTTCTTATATACAAAAAAAAACATATTATGGGTTGTTATAACTTTAATTTATATCGATAGAAACTAAAAATATAAATAAGTCGTTCGAATATACTCTCTTAATCTGCAGTAGTGCAAGCTATAAATGAACTAATTTTGATAATAATTGCATCATTATGCTATCAATAGCACGAATTTAGTAGAATATGCTAAATTTTATTGATTTTTGTCTATACATTTAATTTGTGCCAAAAAGTGATTAAGATCCAGTGTTATATGATTTTTTACTAAATACAGACGACGAGAAATAAACTGGTTACGTGCATCTGACGTAACCAGTTATGACATGTTTTTAAGGTAATTATCTATGTGACGACATTATCTTTAGCTATATTTTATGCAGAGATATTTTTGGCATGATCATGAGTTGCCTTGATAAGGTCTGCTATTTTTTCGGCAATCATAATCGTCGGTGCGTTGGTGTTGGCACTGATAAGCGTTGGCATCACTGAGGCATCAATAACCCGTAGTCCTTTTACACCGCGCACTTTTAGCGCCAAGTCAACCACAGAGTTGTCATCTGAGCCCATCCGGCAGGTACCTACTGGATGGTAGATGGTGTCAGATTTATTGCGGATATAGCCGAGCATGCCATCTTTTTCGAGATAGGGGGCAGGGTAGTCTTCTGTAATATACTTGGCGAGTGCTGACTCTTGCATGATGGCTCGAGTACGCTCGGCGCCTGCCACCATCTGCTCAACGTCTTTTGGATGTGAGAGGTAGTTTGGATCGATCAAGACGGCAGCAGAGGGATCCGCTGAGTCCAGTCTTACCGTACCGCGACTCTCAGGTCGTAAGTAGCAGCTATGGCAAGAGACCGCATAGCCACGCCTGAGGTCTCGACCATGCTCAATCACACGTGAGATGACAAAATGCAGCTGAGTGTTTGGCCACTCTTTTGGCGCATCCCCCACACTAAAGAATGCACCTGCTTCTGCATAGTTGGTAGAGAGTATGCCTGTACCATCCTTTCTCCATTGGCGAATGCTTTTGGTCAATGTCGAGAGTGCTGCTATACCGATACCGATGACATCCGTAGTATTGACCTCGTAATCAAAGACCACATCTAAATGGTCTTGTAGATTACCGCCAACTTCAGGGGCGTCTACTATGACTTCAATACCATGAGACTGTAAATGCTCGGCGGGACCAATACCTGAGAGCATAAGGACCTTAGGTGAACCGAATGCACCACCTGACAAGAGAACTTCGTGACGTGCCAGAACCGTGTGCTCCACACCGTCTTTTTCGTAGACAACACCAGTCGCTTGATCGTCTTCAATAATGACACGGTTAGCCTGGGCATGTGTGATGACAGTTAGGTTTGAGCGGTTTTGTACGGGATGTAGATAGGCGGCAGCCGCGGAGCAGCGTTGGCCTTGTTTTTCACCATGGAAGTGGGTGACCTGATATAACCCTGCACCGTCTTGTTTTTCGCTATTGAAGTCTTTGTTATGGTCCAAACCGTTCGCTATAGCCGCCTCTACAAAAGCCTTTGAGATGTCTCGCGGGCTGAGCAGATCGCTGACATGCAGTGGTCCACCATCGCCATGTAAGTCATCGCTGCCATGGACGTTGTTTTCAGCTTTTATAAAGTAAGGGAGTACATCATCAAATCCCCAGCCAGTACAGCCTTCTTCTACCCAGCACTCGTAATCTAGTTTGCTGCCGCGCGTGTAGATCATGGCATTGATTGCTGATGAACCGCCTAGGCATTGCCCACGTGGTTGAAAACCTTTACGGTTATTAAGATGCTTTTGGGGCGTGGTATGAAAGCACCAGTTGTTCAGTTTGAGCGGCTTGCCCGGCACCATCAGAATCAGTCCGGCAGGTACGCGTACAGCCAGATCTTTCCCATCACCGCCGTACTCCAATAAGCAGACACTGATATCTGGGTTTTCGGTCAGACGGCTTGCAAGTACACAACCTGCTGAGCCACCGCCCACAATGACGTAATCAAATGTTTTGTCAAATTCCATTTTATATTCCTTATAGCATCCATGCTAATTAAAATAGGCTATGCTTTACAGTATCTATTATTTTGCTGAAATAATAAAATAAAAATGACTCGGCGGTGTCTGTGTATATCAGTAGGGTATAACCGCCCATGGGGCAGCACAGGGTGCATGGCGTAGTACTGATGCCATATTGTCTTGTTTCAAATAACCTTTCATCTTGTCCCGAATAGTCTCATACCGAACAGATCTCTGAGCGTACGATGAAGCGCTTGCCTTCAGGGATCTCTATTGAAAAACTCGCGCCGCGCCCATTGACGACATCAATAGTGAGGTCGGTATGTTGCCATAAGTTGTACTGTGCTTTGCCCATATAGAATGGACAGCCAGCAAGCTTGCCAACCAGCACATCTTGACCGCCTACCTTAAACTCTCCTAATGGATAACACATCGGCGAGCTACCATCACAGCAGCCACCTGATTGGTGAAACATTAGCTCACCGTGCTTGGATTTCAATAGCGTAATTAATGCTTCACAAGCTTCTGTTGCCATAATTTTCATCATTAACTCCTCATATTTCCTCTATCTATAAGTCACCAGTCTATAAATCACCAAAAACAGCACTCTAATGGTTTATTAAAGCAAAAATGCAACCTACCTTGCGACAGATTGCATTTTTTATGCTTGTTTCAGCATGGTCACAAATTAAGAGTTGTCAAAATCTGCTTAGAAAAATCCCATCGCTTTAGGGCTGTACGATACCAGCATGTTTTTGGTTTGCTGGTAATGATCGAGCATCATCAAATGGTTTTCGCGGCCAATACCAGATTGCTTGTAACCGCCAAATGCTGAATGCGCAGGATAGAGGTGATAGCAATTGGTCCATACGCGGCCGGCTTGGATGCCACGGCCAAAACGATAAGCGCGAGTGCCATTACGTGTCCAGATACCAGCGCCCAGACCGTACAATGTGTCATTGGCCAGCGTCATCGCTTCTTCATCGTCTTTGAAAGTAGTGACAGCAAGCACAGGACCAAAGATTTCTTCTTGGAACACACGCATATCATTGGTGCCCTCAAAAATAGTGGGCTGTACGTAATAACCGTTTGCCATATCGCCATCATGTTTGGCAAGTTCACCACCTACCAAGACTTTTGCACCTTCTTTTTTGCCGATATCCAGATAAGATAGGATTTTTTCTAATTGATCTGAGCTGGCTTGTGCGCCAATCATGGTATCGGTATCAAGCGGATTGCCCATTTTGATGGCTTTGACGCGAGCGATACAGCGTTTCATAAATTCATCATAGATGCTTTCGTGAACGAGCGCGCGTGAGGGACAGGTACAGACTTCGCCTTGGTTTAGGGCAAACATCACCAGACCTTCGACCGCTTTGTCCAAGAAGTCATCGTCTTCATCCATAATATCAGCAAAGAAGATATTCGGACTTTTGCCGCCCAGCTCTAGGGTGACTGGAATGATATTTTCGCTGGCATACTGCATGATTAAGCGACCAGTCGTGGTCTCACCAGTAAAGGAGACTTTATCGATACGTGGGTTAGAAGCGATAGGCTTGCCGGCTTCAACACCGAAGCCATTGACGACGTTTAGTACGCCTTTGGGCAGAATATCAGCTACCCCTATCAATTCAAGCATGTATAGGACAGAAGCAGGGGTTTGCTCAGCAGGCTTGAGGACGATACAGTTACCTGCCGCCAGCGCTGGTGCAATTTTCCAAATTGCCATGAGAATAGGGAAGTTCCAAGGAATGATTTGACCGACGACACCTAGTGGCTCATGAAAGTGATAAGCGACAGTATCTTCATCAATCTGACTGATGCCGCCTTCTTGTGCGCGGATAACGCCAGCAAAATAACGCAAATGATCGATGGCGATTGGAATATCAGCGGCGAGGGTTTCACGTACAGGTTTACCGTTTTCGTAGCTTTCGGCGATTGCGATGGCTTCTAGGTTGGCTTCGATACCGTCAGCAAGTTTGAGTAACATATTGGAGCGTTCAGTGACACTCGTTTTGCCCCAGGCGTCTTTCGCTGCGTGTGCTGCATCTAGTGCCGCTTCTACATCGGCTTCTTTTGAACGGGCGATCTGACAGAAGGTTTTTCCATCGATTGGGCTGGAGTTATCAAAGTACTCACCATCAATAGGAGGCGTCCACTCACCATTGATAAAGTTGTCGTATTTTTCGCGGAATTGAACGGGGCTGTCTTCAGTATTGGGATAAGCGTATAACATTAACCACTCCTTGTTGTGTATTATGGTTATCTAAAATATGGTCACTGGTGTGTGGCCATTTAAAAATAATCCTTGGTCTTCCTGACCAAGTAATCATCCTATCGTACTGAGCTTTTTTGCAGAACGATAATGACTTTTTATAATGATATATTTTTTATCATATAACTTTAAGTTATGTGATATGAGCGGGTGAAAGTGGTCCGCAAAGTGGTTGCAGCTGCTATAATTGTGAGCATCGATTTTGGCTGGCTATGGTTATTGGGTTAACCGTAGCAGCCTTGTATGTATACTATTCTTTTTCATAATATTGGTTGGTTTGGGTCTATGCGTCAATCTTCTGCTCTTGATATCCTAAAAACAGGTCAAAACGTCTTTTTGACTGGCTCAGCAGGCTCAGGCAAGACTTATACGCTCAACCAATACATCGACTATTTGCGCGCACGCCGTGTGCCCGTCGCGGTAACGGCAAGTACGGGTATTGCAGCCACACATATGAATGGCACAACGATTCATAGCTGGTCAGGTATCGGTATCAAAGATGAGCTGACCGATCGAGATTTAACCACCTTATCACGCAAGCAGTTCTTGGCAGACAGACTAAAAGATACGGCAGTATTGGTCATCGATGAGATATCGATGCTACATGCCAAGCAGCTCAATCTAGTCAGCCAAGTGCTCAAGCACATTCGCAAAAGTGACAAAGCCTTTGGTGGTATTCAGGTGGTGGTCGCAGGGGACTTCTTTCAGTTGCCGCCCATCGGTAGCAAGGGCGAGAGCAATCGTGAAAAGTTCGCGTTTATGTCTGAGGCATGGCTCGATGCCAAATTTCATATTTGCTATCTATCAGAGCAACACAGACAGGTTAGCGAAGCGGCCAATGGCGGACTAGATTTGGACGATATCCTTAACCAAATCCGTCGTCAAGAAGTGACCTTTGAGGCGATTGCGGCGTTGGAGGCGACTTATGATCAAAGCGTCGATATCAAGCGTACGCGTCTGTACACGCACAATCTCAATGTCAACAAAATCAATGACAAAGAGCTTGCTTTTCTAGAGGGAGAGACGATGCGCTTTGAGGCGACTGCCACAGGCGACAGTAAGTTGGTTGAAACCCTAAAAAAGACTGTACGGACTCAAGATGAGCTGATCCTCAAAGTTGGTGCAAAGGTCATGTTTATCAAAAACAATGCCGAGCTTGGGGTGTCTAACGGTACGATGGGTGAGCTGATTGGTTTTGCGGCAGTCAAAATAGATGATAGCAAGGACAATAGTGATGCGCTAATCGAAGACGATAGCATCGATGTCATTGATGAAGATGCTGCTGGCGAAAAAAAGACGAAAAGTAAGAAGTCCACTGCTAAAAAAGATAAAGATAAAGATAAAGAAAAGCCAAAAACAAAGAAAATAACCACGCAAAAAATGCCTGTGGTGCGGCTCAACTCAGGACGTGAAGTCATCGCTGAACCTGAAGAATGGATCATCGAAGATGAAACGGGCGATGTGCTGGCAAGCTACTTGCAAGTTCCGCTCTGTCTGGCTTGGGCGATTACCATTCACAAATCACAGGGCATGACCCTTGATGCGGCTGAAATTGATCTGTCACGCACCTTTGAGTTGGGTCAAGGCTACGTAGCATTGTCACGACTCAAGTCACTGGCAGGGTTACAGCTGCTCGGTATGAATGACATGAGTCTACAACTTGATCCGCTAGCACGCGGGGCAGACAAGCGATTCTTAGTGCTGTCTGCAGAGGCAGATGCCAACTACGCCATGCTAGATGAAGAGAGTATGCAGCAGGCACACGAAAAGTTTGTTTTGAAATCAGGTGGAACGCTGAGTAAATCTGTCATTGATGCCTATACGGCGCTGCAAAAAAAGCGCCGCGAGCAGCAGCAAGCGCAAATAGACAAAAAACAAAAATTAGGCAATCAAGTCTCTGATAAATCAGAGAGTACTTTGCTTGCGACTAGAGTGCTGTTAGAGGAGAGTCTGACCATAGCAGAGATCTCACAAGCGCGTCAGCTGTCACAATCAACAATCATGCGTCATATCGGTGAGCTAAAATCACAAGACCCCAGCCTTGCCTGTGATCATCTGCGCCCAGACGATGAGGTGATGACAGCTGTAGGCAATGCATATGTCGCCATCAAGGTCGCTAACAACCCAAATGACTTCAATGATGATGGTAGTATCAAGCTGCGCCCCATATTTGATCATCTTAAGCAGAGCATCGACTACAATACCATTCGCTTGGCTCTGATTTTTATCACGCCATAAGTATTTGTTGCTGCATAGGTAGCTATCTATTGCCGCACAGAATGTCATTGCAGATCTTATGGTACGACAGTACCAAACCCACTATTAGAGCGTGCCAAGAGTGACCGCGCTCACTCTTTATCTTTCTTATTTGATAGCGATACCTTGTTATGCCTGATTTTTCTAATGCGACTTACCAGTTGACCTCCGATCCCATCGCGACGACGTTTCGTACGACTGGTGAGCACTCACAGCCACTAAGAGTCGCCATCAATGGTTTTGGACGTATAGGACGCAATGTACTGCGCGCCTTGCTAGAGCGCTTTGAGGTATTGGGACGTGCTATCCATGTCGTCGCCATTAATGATTTGGCACCGGCAGATATTTTGCTGCATCTCCTAAAATTCGATAGTACGCACGGTCGCCTTAGTCGATTGGGCGTCGATGCTGAGATCATAGAAAGTAACGCGGATAATGGATGCAAAACCCAGCTTTGTCTAACCAAAAACAATCTAACATATTGTATCAATATGCTATCAGAGCCTGATCCACAAAACCTATCTTGGCAGTCGTTGGGTGTTGATGTGGTACTAGAGTGTACCGGTCATTTTCGCTCTTACGAGCAGGCGGTGTTACATATCGATGCAGGCGCGCAGCAGGTCATTATTGGTGCTGCGCCATTTGATGATGTGGACGCTTGTATCGTTATGGGCGTCAACACAGACGCGCTGACACTTGAGCTACCGATTATCTCTAGCGTGTCTTGCACCACGCAGGCATTGGTGCCGCTGATTGACACATTGGACAAGGCATTTGGTGTGAGGTCTGCCATGATGACAGAGATTCATGCGGTCACTGCCGATCAGACTGTACTCGATCAAGCGCATCGAGACCCAAGACGCGCGCGTGCTTCTGGCTATAATATTATCCCAACAACGTCCAGTAGTATCGCTGCAACAGAGCGTGTCTTGCCAGCCATGGTCGGCAAGATAAATGGGCACTCGATACGTGTACCTACTATCGATGTGGCAGCCATTGATGTGACTTTTGTATTTGATACGCCAGATGTCAGTATTGAGGATATCCGTGAGACACTCAAATCGGCCAGTCAGGCACACCTGCATGACATCATGGCGTATACCGATGAGCCATTGGTCTCTAGTGATTTTATTCATCAGACCGAGTCGCTGATCATCGATGGTCAGCAGCTCATGCAAGTAGGCGACCAGTACAAGGTTTTTGCGTGGTACGACAATGAGTGGGGCTATGCCAATAGGCTGCTAGATATGTGCCTACATCTGGCTTATAGCAAGCGATAAGCAACTGATTAGAACGTATTTGAAAATTAATTGAACTTTTTTAGATTAGGGGCTTGCATTATAAAATGATATCTATATAATGATGCACCAATGGAGACGTGGCAGAGCGGTTGAATGCACCGGTCTTGAAAACCGACAAGGGTTAATAGCCCTTCGAGAGTTCGAATCTCTCCGTCTCCGCCAAATTCGAAAAATCCCCAATCAGAAATGATTGGGGATTTTTTTATAGGCATTTACAAAGGTTTAAGTCATACATCTCATAGATGTCTTTATTAGTCTACTTTGGATGGCTATTTTGCCAATGAGTTGCCAAACTCGATGGTCTGGTCATCCACTAATACTAGGGTGCCTTCTTTTATCTCAATGGTCATGCCTGTGGTGTTTTTGATCGCACGCATGACATTGATGTCCTCGATACTGCTATCGATGACTATCTTTCCAGATTGCTCAGGCTCAATAGCAGGATCAAATGTGATCAAAGGGACATTGAAGTTCTTGCCTTGCTCAAGGTTATCGTCTTGCATCGTCAGCGTACCTTTGAAGCTCTCAATAGGTACTGTCCCATGATTTGATAGCATAAACTGCATTTTAACTTGGTTTAAACTGTCACTATCACTGGTTTTGATGGGCAGCAGGGCGACAGGATATTTCTGAGCTGTCGCATTTGCTGTCTCACCAGTGACAATAGGGCTTTTCTTACCTGTTGGATTGTTAGGATGCAGGCGCTCGTATTCACGCTGTTGTATCAAGGCTTGCTTGATCGTGGTACGCGGCATGGCACCTGACTCATACGCATCGCTGAGTTTCATACGCAGCATATAGCGACTGAGGACTTGCTGATCGGCTGCAGGTAGTTGTTCAAAGGTTTGTCCTAATTCGTCTTGCCACTGGTCAGAATCAGTAGGTATGGTTTTTTGGCTTGGATCTGTTTGTGGCGACGAGCAGCCAGAGGCAAGCGCGAGCACCGTAACCGTCATGGTCAAATACAAAGCCTTGTGAAAACGCCGCTGTAAACCTTTCATCGTATACCCCCTTATGCATTTTTATCATGATAAAGCCTGTCTAATAGTGATGGCTATTTTCTTAATATACCTCGTTTAAGGGGAGATTGTGTTTAATTATGGCTAACTGTAGTAGTAAAATGTCCAAAGTACTAAAAAGTGAATACCTTTAAATAGGACAGATAACAGCATAAATAAAAGAGAGTGCAAGAATAAAAAAGGTGCATTGTTCATTAACAGTAATAAAGCTATCGACAAAAAAAGACCACGTTCGCATCAGCAAACGTGGTCTTTTTTATGACACTCATTATTAGGCTTTATGTGCCAAGTCATGATGTCCAAGCTGTCGTTTTCAGATCGATATTCATTTCAATATAGAGAGTATTATTTATCGTTGTCTTGCAGTTCAGACAAAGAGTGCGTGATATGGTTGTTGTGAGTAACCACAATAGCTTCATCAATGATACGTTGGCTCACGCCGCGCTTGCGTAGTGTCTCGATAAAAACTTCATCATGAGCCAGTGTATAGTCTTGATGGTCACGATCGAGACCTTGGCGAATATATAAGCGAATAAGCCCTTGAATGCGTTTGAAACCCAAGTCTGATGACGTTGTTTCCAATAGCTCAATCATTTCTTCAGACAAACGAATGCTGATCGGGCGCATAATTTTTTGCGGATGATCAGAAAACTTATTTTTTATACGTACAGGTATCATAATAAACCATTACTTTTAGTGAGTAGGAGCAAAGCACTCAAACAAAAACGAACCCAATCCAAATTAATCTTACCATACAACAAAAACGCCTAAAATAACACTATAGCCATGCAATACGCTTAAACTTATAAGTACATATTAATATCATCATAAGTACATATAAAAGAGGCAACAATAAAAAAACCTTCATCAAATAGTGATGAAGGTTTTTAGTATATGGCTCTCCAACCTGGGCTCGAACCAGGGACACACGGATTAACAGTCCGTTGCTCTACCAACTGAGCTATTGGAGAATAAGCTGTCATAACACTAAGCGTTTTAGCTTTATTACCAATCAATTTCTTGGCTTGTTTGCGTTATGTGGGGCACATTTTAGCCAAGTCATTAGGGGCTGTCAACCTTATTATGCCATTAATCAGAAATATTATTACAATTATCAAAAATAGGCGTTTGTCCCTTACCAAATAAGCTATTTTGGTACTGATATTTGCCAAATACAGGTAGCAATTGGCTGTAGCAATG
This sequence comes from Psychrobacter sp. PP-21, assembly GCF_033790785.1. Lineage (NCBI taxonomy): Bacteria > Pseudomonadati > Pseudomonadota > Gammaproteobacteria > Moraxellales > Moraxellaceae > Psychrobacter > Psychrobacter sp. PP-21. The sequence goes on from NZ_JAMYEB010000020.1 coordinate 18,678, forward strand.
ACGGACGTCTATAAAAATCTCATCCAGCATATAGACAAGTTCAGATAGATATCAAAACGGCACGCTAATTTACTGCAAAAATATACGGTTTTTTGAATATTAAGGCAAATACTACACTATTTGACACAATAAAGAAGCAAGACAGCCCTTCACATTGCTAGAATATTGCTATAAAATACCTACCATACGGTATCTTTAATATGTATTTAACAAATATTTTGTTAGTAAATGCTTGAACAAAGGCGGGTGTGCTAAAGATGAGTCCTACAATAATTGCCTACGGTTACCTGACCATTGCCATCATATTTGAAGTGATTGGCACGACTTTTTTGATGAAATCAGAGCAGTTCACCCGTCTGGTGCCGACCATTATGATGGGCGCGCTTTATACGGTCTCATTTTATTTATTGGCACAGACGCTCAAGACCATACCGCTGGGCATTGCCTATGCATTGTGGGGCGGGCTGGGCATTGTGCTGACCTCGCTTGTGGGTGTGGTGCTATTCAAGCAAACCCTTGATACGGCAGCAGTAGTCGGCATTGCTATGATTGTTGGCGGTGTTGTTGTCATGAACTTATTGTCTAATTCTGTGGTGCATTAGTATGAATATAGAAGTGGAAAATGCTCATAAGCGTAAAAAACAGCCAAAAGTGGTTCGTCGGGCGCTGCTGGATCAAGCGGCACGGATAACACTAGAGCAAGGGCTGACTAAGGTGACGTTTCAGGCGGTTGCTGATGCAGTAGGGGTAACCAAAGGCGGCGTTATGCATCATTTCGCTACCAAAAATGCTCTTGTCATCGAAGTGTTCAATGATGCGATGGCCAAATTTGAGGCAGAAGTAGATGCTGCTATGGCAAAGGATCCTGTGAGTTATGGTGCTTTTACTCGTGCTTATATCGATGCCACTATCAGTTTGGGCGAAAAAGCGCAGGCAGAATATGACAATCAAGCAACCTTATATGTATTGATGCTAGGGGATAGCGAATTACGTGAAATGTGGGCTCAGTGGGCCAATGCCCAATTAAAGAAACATGCCGCAACTGACGATACCGAAACCTTATGCATGGTCCGTCTGACTGCTGATGGTATTTGGCTCTCGGACTTTTCAGGTGTCGATATAGCAGACAAAAAGAGGCTGCGTGATCGACTGATAAAAATGACGCAGCGTGATTTTGATAACAGCACTGATTAGATAACAATGCTGACTAAATGACAGCGCACAGGTCAGATAGAAGTAACAACCAAATAAAAGCTTAAATCAGAAAATATTTAGACTGATAAGGGTTCAGCTGTTAGGCAGCGAAGCTCTGATAGGCGTAGATAAACCACTTAATAAACATCTAACGACGAAAGACTATATTTACAAACTTAACTCATAACGACATCACATGGTCAGCGCCTTTGCAACGCTGCTGCTACCCATTGTCCTAAGGAATATTCATGACAGATATCAACAATTTGACAGACATCATCGACCTAGAACAAGTACAAACCGCTTATGTTAATGGTCGTTACTTGCCGGTTGATGACACGCTCACTACTTTTGAAGATATCAACCCAGCGACTGGTGAGGTATTGGCTACCATCCAACAAACAAGCAATGAGCAGATTGATGAGGCGGTAAAAGCCGCGCATAAAGGTCAAAAAATTTGGGCCGCGATGACGACTGTGGAACGTGGTCGAATCCTCTCAAAAGCTGTTGAGATATTACGTGCGCGTAATGATGTACTGGCATTGCTGGAAACAAAAGATACGGGCAAAGCATACTCCGAGACAAAATATGTCGATATCGTCACTGGTGCTGATGTCGTTGAGTACTATGCAGGGCTGGCACCAATGATTGAGGGTCGTCAGATTCCATTGCGTGACAGCAGCTTTGTTTATACTCGCCGCGAGCCGTTAGGCGTAGTCGCTGGTATCGGTGCGTGGAACTATCCTATTCAGATCGCCATGTGGAAAGCAGCACCTGCACTGGCTGCTGGCAATGCAATGATCTTTAAACCATCAGAAGTTACTCCTTTGACCGCCTTAAAGCTGGCTGAGATTTTTACAGAAGCAGGACTGCCAGATGGTGTGTTCAATGTTGTACAAGGCAACTACGAAGTGGGTCAAGCGCTGACTGAGCACCCAGATATCGCCAAAGTATCGTTCACAGGTGGCGTACCGACTGGCAAAAAAGTCATGTCAAGCGCAGCAAGCTCGTCTTTAAAAGACGTGACTTTAGAGCTTGGTGGTAAGTCACCGCTAATTATATTTGAAGATGCCGATATTGATACCGCCGCTGACATCGCGATGATGGCCAACTTCTATAGTACCGGTCAAGTATGTACTAACGGTACGCGTGTCTTTATCCCTAAAGCGTTGGAAGAAAAATTTGAGCAAGCCATCTTAACGCGCGTCAATCGTATCAAGCTAGGCGATCCGGTGGATGAGAATATCAATATGGGTCCACTGGTTAGCTTCCCGCATATGGAGCGCGTGCTTGGCTATATCGAGCAAGGTAAAAAGAGCGGTGCTCGTCTGCTCACAGGCGGCGCACGTGTGACGACAGCCGAGCTTGCAAACGGTGCTTTTGTTGAACCGACCGTATTTACAGATTGTAGCGATGATATGACTATTGTCCGTGAAGAAATCTTTGGTCCAGTGATGTCTATCTTGACCTATGAGACCGAAGAGGAAGTGATTCGCCGCGCCAATGATACCGATTATGGCTTAGCAGCTGGTGTGGTAACGGCTGATCTGAAGCGCGCGCATCGCGTCATCGCTCAGATCGAAGCAGGTATCTGTTGGTTAAATACGTGGGGTGAGTCAGCAGCACAGATGCCAGTCGGTGGTTACAAGCACTCCGGTATTGGTCGCGAAAACGGCGTTGAGGCGCTTGAGCATTATACTCAAACCAAATCTATCCAAGTAGAGTTGGGCGCGTTTGAATCAGTCTTTTAATCGTTCATAGTTTAGCAATTTGTATTGAGAGAAACTAAGACAGTAAGGTCATCCTCCAGCTTTATCTGACCTTTCTGATACGAAACGATTTATGTTTTTTCCATATTATGGAGCATGTTATGACATCAACCACACCTGAGTACGACTACATTATAGTCGGTGCAGGATCAGCAGGAAATGTGCTGGCCACGCGTTTGACCCAAGATGCCAGTATCAAAGTATTGCTATTAGAGGCAGGTCGCCCAGACTATCGGCTAGATTTTCGCACCCAAATGCCAGCCGCGCTCGCCATGCCATTGCAAGGCACGACTTATAATTGGGGTTACAAGACAGACCCTGAGCCCTATATGAATAACCGTGTTATGGATTGTGGTCGTGGTAAAGGGCTTGGTGGCTCATCGCTTATCAATGGTATGTGCTATATACGTGGCAATGCGTTGGACTTTGATGATTGGTCTAAGATAAAAGGGCTATCAGACTGGACATATTCAGATTGCCTACCGTACTTTAAAAAGTCAGAAAACCGCGATGTTGGCGAAAATGACTATCACGGTGCGGGCGGCCCTGTTGAGATGACTACCTCAAAGCCAGGTGTTAACCCTCTATTCCAAGCCATGATTGAAGCTGGCGTACAAGCAGGATATCCGCGTACCGAAGACTTAAACGGCTATCAGCAAGAAGGTTTCGGTCCAATGGATCGCTTTGTAACGCCTAATGGTCGCCGCGCATCAACTTCTCGCGGTTATCTAGATCGTGCCAAGCCGCGTAGCAATATTACGATTTTGACAGGGGCACTGACCGATGTGATCTTATTCGATGGTAAGCGTGCCGTTGGTGTCAAGGTAGAGCACGACGGTCAGACCAAAAAGTTTTATGCTTCTCGTGAAGTGGTGGTTTCGTCTGGTGCGATTGCCTCACCTCAGCTATTGCAGCGTTCAGGTATCGGCCCTGGTCAATGGTTAAAAGACGCAGGGGTGACTGAAATACTAGATTTACCAGGTGTGGGTAACAACCTGCAAGATCACTTAGAGCTGTATATGCAGTATGAGTGTAAGCTGCCTGTCTCTATTGCCCCTGCTAATAAGTGGTGGAATAAGCCTGCTATTGGTGCTGAGTGGTTGTTTAATGGCACTGGTCTTGGTGCCTCTAACCAGTTCGAGGGCGGCGGTTTTATTCGTACTGATGAGAAGTTCACTCATCCAAATATTCAGTATCATTTCTTGCCATTGGCGGTACGTTACGATGGACGTAGTGCAGTCAAATCGCATAGCTTTCAGGCACACGTAGGGTCGTTACGCTCACCAAGTCGTGGTCGCGTCAAGCTCACATCACGTGATCCAAAAGCGCATCCAAGCATTTTGTTCAATTACATGTCTCATGATCAGGATTGGCAAGAGTTCCGCGCAGCGATGCGTATCACGCGTGAGATCATGCATCAGCCAGCGCTCGATCCTTATCGTGGACGTGCTATTGCACCGACTGATGATTTGGTGACGGATGCTCAGTTGGATGAGTACGTACGTAACCATAGCGAGACCGCGTATCACCCATCTTGTACTTGTGCGATGGGTGAAGACAACGATTCCGTCGTCAATGGTGAAGGTTTGGTACACGGTATCGATGGCTTACGCGTCGTCGATGCGTCCATCATGCCCAACATCATCAGTGGCAACCTCAATGCCACCACGATCATGTTGGCAGAAAAAATCGTTGATAAAATGAGAGGTGTACAGTTGCCACGATCAACGGCAGATTACTATGTCGCCAATGGTGCACCGCTGCGCGCTGAGCCTATGCGTGACTATCTCTCGACTGTGTAAATGACAAGTCAGCATAAAATATGCTGCTAAATAAAGAACGATATCAGATAACTCCAAAATAATGGCCTTTCAACGTAAAGGCCTTTTTTATCAGCGTCAATATATGAGCGCAATGTATGTCATATATGGGTGTTATTTATCATTTTATTCATTGGTACTGCTTTGTGCGTCATGCGGTTAAGTATACGTTATGTGGTCAAAAGTCATAATACTATGCCGGACAAAGCAATATCGGACCCTGTTTAATTTACTTATTTGAGGTCTTTTATGTACAGTTCGCCATCAAAAGAGGTGACGAAACCGTTGCGCTTAAACAAAACTGTGTTTTTAGGTTCGGCTATTATTTCTATTTTATTGATCATCTGGACCATTGCTTTTCCAGATTATAGTGAGACCTTGCTGAGCGCTAGCATGACTTGGGTATCAGATAAGTTTGGCTGGTATTACATGCTAGTGGTTGCCGCTTATAGTATCTTTGCGTTGTTTGTTGGTTTTTCTAAATATGGCGATATTAAGCTGGGTCAAGACCACGAAAAAGCGCAGTTTCCGTTTTTAGCGTGGGCAGCCATGCTGTTTTCAGCGGGTATCGGTATCGATCTGCTATTTTTTGGGGCATCAGAGCCATTGATGCATTATTTAACGCCGCATACTGGCCTAGAGCCTGCGAGCGCCGAGGCCATGCGCGAAGCGCTTGCTCAGACTTTTTTGCATTGGGGTCTGCATGGCTGGGGTATTTATGCCTTGATTGGTATGGCGTTGGCTTACTTTGCCTATCGCAAAAACATGCCACTGGCACTACGCTCGCCGCTGACACCAGTATTTGGTGAACGCTTAATCAAAGGCTGGCTGGGTGACGGGATTGATACCTTTGGTGTCGTCTGTACGTTGATGGGTATTGCGACAAGTCTAGGTATTGGTGTGCTACAAGCCAATGCTGGCTTGACCCATGTATTTGGTATCGAATCTAGCAAGATGGTTCAGGCACTGATCATTGTGGGCGTTGTCGCGGCGGCTGCTATCTCTGCAATGACAGGTGTCGAAAAAGGCGTACGTCGTCTGTCTGAATTCAACATGTTGTCATCAATTCTGCTATTGCTTGCCATACTCGTGATGGGCAATACCGTATACCTATTGAACACCTTTACCCAGAATATCGGTCAATATTTCCAGACCATTATTTATAAGACCTTTGATGTTTATGCTTATGATGGCGCTTCTGGTGCCGAGTGGAAATCTTGGTGGACGATATTTTTCTGGGCATGGTGGGTTGCTTGGGCACCATTTGTCGGTCTATTTATTGCGCGTATTAGCCGTGGCCGCACGCTACGAGAGTTCGTGTTTGGCGTGATGTTTATTCCACTGGGTTTCATTTTTGCATGGTTCTCTATCTTTGGTAACACGGCGATAGATTTGGTTGCCAATGGCGCCACTGAGCTGGGTGAAATCGCCGTCAACGACGCTGCAATGGGTATGTTTGCATTATTTGAGTACTTTCCTTATAGCGAAGTGCTATCATTTGCTGGTGTGGTGATTGGTCTTATATTCTTTGTGACCTCAGCGGATTCAGGTGCATTAGTACTTGCAAACCTGAGCTCACGAGGCATGACTAACGATACGGATGCACCTGTATGGTTACGCTTATTTTGGGCGGCGGCAACGGGTCTTATTACGCTAGGTTTATTGTTTGCTGGTGGTTTTGGCTCGTTACAGTCGGTTTCTGTGATCGCAGGCTTGCCATTCTCTATTATTCTTGTGCTCTACATGATAGCGATGTGGAAGTCACTAAAAGAAGAGGGCAACAAACGCAAAGCGAGCACTATTGGTACTGCCAATGTCCTTGATAACGGTAAAGGCTGGAAAGCCCGCTTGCAGCGTATTGTTAGCTTCCCAGGACACGCACAGGTTGAAAAGTTCTTAAAAACGGTGGTGATGCCTGCCATGAGTGATGTCGAAAAAGAGTTCGAAGCGGGTGGTCTCAAAACCTCACTAGACATCCATAATCTTGCGAGCATTGGTGAAGGTATCGATGCTGGTATGGGTCAAGATAGCGGTCAAGTGGATGGTCTAAAACTACGTGTCGGTCATGGTGATGAAGATGACTTTATTTATGAAGTGCATTTGATCAAAGCTGAGCGTCCTAACTTTACGCTGAATACGTCAAGCAAGCATGCAGAGTACTATTATCGTGCTGAGGTATTCTTGAGAGAAGGGTCGCAAGAGTATGACTTGGTTGGTTATACCAAAGAGCAGGTACTGGTCGATATTCTCAATCAGTACGAGCGTCACTTGCAGTATCTACATCTAGAGCGTTAATTGATTATAAATAGCTATCCATTTATATAGGTACGATAGCTCATCATTGAACGCTTATATAAGAAAACACCCCATAAGTTGACGACAGCTTATGGGGTTTCTTTATGACAAAAATTCAGTCAGAAAGCAGGTGATGACCAGTCAAAGTAATTAATAAAGCAAGAGGGCAGTACAAGCAGCATGTATAAGGTAAAATTAACTAAGACTGTGCTGATCAGCCAATAAATTCGAGCATTTAAGCAAAGGATATCGTTGTGACTACATTAAAATACATTGCTCATTATCCAGAGCATATTCAAACTCAAGTTGCAGAGATGATGAGTGATGGCAGGTTAGGGGTATATCTCAAAAACAAATACCCCACCCAGCATGAGATCCAAAGTGATAAGGCACTCTATCACTATATCAATGAGATAAAAAACCAATACATGCGTAAGATTGGCCCGCTATCAAATGTCAGCTATAGCAGTAAATTAAAAGTTCTAAAACATGCGCTAGGAATGCATACCACACAGTCTCGGGTACAAGGCAGTAAGCTCAAGTCGCACAACAGCATCACGGTGGCCAGTTTGTTCAAAGACGCGCCGCCAGATTTTTTGCGCATGATAGTGGTGCATGAGCTTGCGCACTTCAAAGAGCATGACCACAACAAGGCGTTTTATCAGCTGTGCTGTCATATGGAGCCTGAATATCATCAACTGGAGCTGGATATGCGTTTATGGTTGCATTGGCAAGAGCGCTGATTACATGGACGTTATATAGCCATACCATGTGTTTGCTGATAACTGAAAACACTCATCATCAGCAGTAACCGTGCTAAGCTTGCCTGTATTAAATTTTTCGCCATCAAACTATTCGCAATTAAACCATAAATACACATACGTGCTCTTTTATTACCTCACTAAAAATAGAGAAAAAAATGATCAATACCAAAATATATAAAGCCATCTATACGTTAGCCGAAGAGCTATTAGAAGCCGATCGTAGAGGCAATCAAGCGAAATTTGACGAGCTTTATGCTGAGCTAAAAGCCATCTGTACCGATAATGAAAATACTGATAAAGACCATCCAGAGCAATGGGAAACTCTTGCTGATTTTACAGAGGATTTAGATGAGGCGTTGGTTATTTATGACAAAGCACTAGTCAAAGCCACTGCTATCAACTCAAAAGATCATATGTCCTCAATCGCTTTTTCTATGGCGGTACTACAGCTTGAGATGGGTGAAAAAGAAACGGCCATCCAAAGTTTGCAGAATGCCAAAGTCACAGCAAACAAAATTGAAGACAAAGAATTTAAGGTTGAGATCGATGAGATGCTTACCAAGCTATTGGCAGAGTAGTCTCAACTATAATCAATCCTCTATGAATTGAGTAATCTGATATGCAAGACGTACCTGTAGTGATTGTTGGCGGCGGGCTAAGTGGACTATACGCTGCCTTTTTATTAGAGCAAAAAGGCATCGCCTATAGACTGCTAGAAGCACGTGATAGATTAGGCGGTCGTATTGCAGTCGCTAATTTCTCAGGCGCGCTCAATAATGGACAGGCTGCTGCTGACACAGGTATGGCTAATAAAGATGATGCATTTGATTTGGGTCCCTCTTGGTTTTGGCCTGACTATCAGACGCAGTTAAGTACGCTCATTGAATCGCTGAACTTATCACGTTTTACGCAGTTTGAAGCTGGCGATATGATGGTGGAGCGCGCTACTGATCAGCCACCCATACGAATGCAAGGTTACAAAAGTGCGCCGTCTTCTATGCGTCTAGTCGGTGGAATGGCGACTTTGATTGAGGCGCTATATGCCCGCCTAGACGCTAAAAGCATCATCACCAACCAAACCGTGCAGCAGTTAAGTAGAGTAGGTGAGTATATCGACGTACAGAGCGAAGATGCTGCTGGACAAGCGACCATATCTCGAGCGCGACATGTCCTACTTGCGCTACCGCCTAGACTGGTAGCGGGTCGGATAGCATTTGAGCCAGCACTACCACAGGAGCTAATGACACAGTGGCAACAGACAGCAACGTGGATGGCGCCCCATGCCAAATATGTGGCAGTCTATGAAACGCCATTTTGGCGAGATAATGGTCTCTCAGGGGCCGCGCGTAGTGCGATAGGACCACTCACTGAGATACATGATGCTTCTACTGTAGACAGTCATGGTGCCCTATTTGGCTTCTTTGGTGTACCCGCGCAGGCACGGCAAAGTGTCTCTAATATCGTGCTAAAACAACATTGCCGCGAGCAATTGGCACGTCTATTTGGTACGCAGGCGAGTAGTCCGGTAGCTGAGTATCTCAAGGACTGGGCGCAAGACCCATTGACAGCGATGCCTGCTGATATCAATGGCAACGAGCAACATGCCGTAGCACCACCGGCCAAACCAAAAACAGACGCATGGCAAGACCAACTAACAGGCTGCGGTAGTGAGTGGTCAGCACAGTTTCCTGGTTATATTGCTGGCGCTATTGATGCGGCAGCCATAGCAGTACAAAGCTTGCCTGCGACAGTATTGTCCAAAGAGTGAATATCGCCAGAAGCCCTATAGTTATACAAAAACATCGTCATCTAATAGGATAGTTGATGAATGACTCCCTCAAGCAAAAACCTGACCATAATGCGACTTGGCTGGTACCTGTTGCTTGCCTACTGGTCGGTGGCGCGCTCACAGGTATCTCAACCAATTTAGCCAAATATGCTGTCGATACTGGTCTTACGCCACTAGCGTTTTTGTTTTGGTCGATCACTGGTTCGGCGATTATTTTATTGATCGTCGCATTCATCAAACAAGAGACACTTCCTTTTAGCGCCCGTAGCATCGAGTACTATTTTATTGCCGCCTTTGTCAGTGTGGCGGCTGCCAATTTACTGTTGTTTTCAGCGATTCCTCATGTTGGCGCAGGGTTCGTCGCTCTTATTATATCCTTACCTCCATTGCTAACGTATCTTGGCGCACTGCTGCTGCGCATAGAGCGCTTCTATCTCACCCGTGCGCTTGGTGTCGCTGCGGCACTATTAGGAGCAGGGGTGTTGGCTATCCATAAGCTCTCCGCCCCAGATACCAGCGTGTTTTGGATTTTGGTCGCGCTGTGTGGACCAGTACTACTCGCCATTGGTAACATATACCGGACACTACGCTGGCCTGATAATACCGCATTTAGTGCACTCGCTCCGGGGATGCTAGTCGCCGCCTCTCTACTGATGGCTTTATTTAGTATGGTGTTTAATTTTTCTATCGCGATATCGGTCGATAGTTGGCTGCCGCTTGGGCTGATAACCATACAAGCATGTGTGTTTGCTGGACAATTCTTATTACTGTTTCTCTTACAAAAAACAGGCGGTCCTGTTTTACTCAGTCTACTAGGGGCGGTCGGGGCCATCTTTGGTGTCCCTATTGCGATATTTTTGCAGGGAGAGCATCCGCCTGAGGGTTTGCTGTTGGGAGGTTGTCTAATTGCTATTGGCGTCGCACTAGTGACATGGGGCGGTGTAAAAATGTCGACGGCCACAACAAAAAAAGAATGAAAGACGCTCAGCAAACGCGCCAATAGGTAAGCATATCCGATCAATACTCTATAATCGTGTAAGTACCTGATATCTCGTCTTAATTACTCATAAAGTCTATATAGATCCAATAATTGGTTACGATTATCTCAAATCAATTTTTGTGAATATGGCAAAAAAGGAGTATAAGTATCGGGGTTATTGTTGTCTTGGATTCAGGCTATGAATGCAGCCACGCGTTATCGGTTATTAAATAATGTCACGATTCTTATTAGCATCATCGGAGTCGTTGTTGCTTTATTGGATAGTGGTTTTACACTGCCGATGTGGCTACAACAAGGTTTCCATATTTTTTATCTAGTCATTATTTTTTTGAGCTTTGTAGTGACGGTTGGCCGTTATATCTACACAAATAAGCCGTTCACGCTCAATAAAGTGGCGGTATTCGATGCCTTTACCAGTATCGCTATTATTATTTTACTTGCGGCACACTTTACTGACCTGATGCGTTTTGGGTTGTCTGCCGCTGTTGATGGCTTCGTCGCGATAAAAATAGCGGTGTTTGTCACCTTTATCCGTGAACTGTCTGATCACGATTTTAATCTGAACCGTACCTTTCTACATCCTGCGCAGTTTTTTATTCTAAGCTTTTTGGCGGTGGTGCTGGCAGGTGCCCTGCTGTTGATGATGCCCAATGCAACGACGCAGCCGTTATCCTTTATTGATGCGCTCTTTACTGCGACCAGTGCGGTTTGCGTAACAGGACTTATTGTCGTGGATACAGCGACCCATTTTACGACGTTTGGACAGACCATTATTATGGGCTTAATACAAGTCGGCGGCTTAGGTATTTTGACATTTGTGACTTATTTTAGTTACTTTTTTAAGGGCGGCGTCAGTTATGAGACGCAAGCGAGTATCAGCGAGATGTCGTATATGCGCGGTATGGGGGATGTGGTCTCGACCTTGAAGTCAATCTTATACGTGACTTTCGGTGTTGAGGCAGTAGCGGCGGCGCTGATTTATATTAGTATTTATGATATACCCGATATGAATTGGTCTGAGCAGTTGTTCTTTTCGATTTTTCATGCAATTTCAGCTTTTTGTAATGCGGGGTTTTCGACCTTTAGTGCTGGCATGTATGACGATTCGCTACGCTTTAATTACCCGCTACAGCTGATCGTGGCGATGACCTTTATCTTTGGTGGTATGGGTTTTACTATTGTGGTCAATGTACTGCGCTATCTACGGCATCGCATTGAGCGACTACTGTATCGTCATGATCAACGCTATTTTTATCAGCCTTGGTTGCTCAACATCAATAGCCGCATTACCTTGATTACGACTGGTGCGCTATTGCTGGTCGGTCTGGTTGGGGTAATGATATTTGAATACGATAATGTGCTCGCTGACCATACCAGTATTTTTGGTAAGCTGGTCACAGGATTCTTTACCGCTGCCACGCCGAGAACCGCGGGATTCAATGTGATTGATATGGGTGAGCTGGCATTCCCAACAATCATGCTGACGATATTTTTGATGTGGATTGGCGCGTCACCAAACTCGACAGGGGGCGGTATTAAGACCAGTACCTTTGCGATTGCCTTATTGAATACACTCAGTCTAGCCCGTGGGCAAACGAAGATCGAGGTGTTCAAACGTCAAATTGCGGAAATCTCCGTGCGCCGCGCATTTTCTATTATGTGGTTGTCACTGCTGGTTATCGGTACAGGCGTGACACTCATTAGCTATGATCAGCCAGAGCTTGATTTGATCAAAGTAGTGTTCGAGTGTTTTTCAGCATACAGTACAGTAGGGCTGAGTTTGAATCTAACAGCAGATTTGTCAGATTTTAGCAAAGTGGTGATATCGGTCATTATGTTTGTTGGTCGGGTCAGTATGCTAACGATATTTATTGCGCTACTCAAAAACATGCGCCAACGCAATTATCGCTATCCAACTGAGGAAATTACGATTAACTAAATTTTTATACATAAATAATTTTACGTTTAGAAGCGAAAAATATAGTTTAAAAAAGGTCATCAAGGTCATGAAGTATATTATCGTAGGATTGGGGAATTTTGGCGCGTCACTAGGCTCTGCATTGACTAGCCAAGGGCATGAAGTGATTGGCATTGATAGCAATATGCAAAGGGTCGAAACCTATAAGGAAGTTATCTCTCATACGCTCTGTATGGATGCCACAGATGAGTATACCGTAAGCGGCTTACCCATCATTGATACTGACATCGTCATCGTGGCAGTTGGCGAAGATCAAGGCGCAAACGTGATGGCAACGGCGTTATTTAAGACCCTAAAAGCAAAACGGTTGATCAGCCGCAGTATCAACCCACTGCACGAAAAAGTCCTACAGGCTATTGGGGTGGACGATTTGATTCATCCTGAAAAAGAAGCGGCCAATCGCTGGGCCAAACGACTGTCGCTACGTTATTTTGTCGATTCGTTTGAGTTAAGCGATAACTTCAGTATGGTAGAGATTAATATTCCAAGTGTATTGATCGGTAAGACCATCGATGAATTGCAATTGGAGCAAAAGTTCAATATACGATTGCTTAGTACCTTGCGCTATGAGTATTATGAAGACAGCTTTGGTCGTACTCAGAGCAAACCGAGCATTCAAGGATTGGCAACGCCAGAGCAAGTATTAAAAGACCACGATGTACTGGTCATTTATGGCGCGAACAAACACATCAACCAGTTTTTACGTAGCGTCGGTGTGAAAATCAAATAACGGCTCAACAGCGTAGTGACATGAGAAGATACAGGGGGAGTTTATGAATAAGCGCAGTGTAGCCGCTCTATTGGTTGCCGCTATGGCACTACTGTCTGGCTGTGATCCGTCCGCGCAAGATCCGAACGTCACCCTGTCCGAGAATCAACAGGACCCGATTGAGGCGTTGGAGGTGACGTCCAATGTGGATCGTAGCGAGTTCAGCTATAAAGAAACCTTTTATGTCCCCATCTATTCTGATATCTATACTGATAAAGACAATCGTAAAGTGTTACTGGCTGCGACGTTGAGCGTACGTAATACCACGCTTAAAAAATCACTATATATCAATAAAATTGATTATTACGATACCGATGGCGCTCTTGTCAAATCCTATATAGACAAGCCAATCGAGCTACCTGCGATGGCCACGCTCAACTATATCGTTGAAAAAGAAGAGAACAAAGGCGGCGCTGGTGCTAACTTTATTATCGAAGTTGAAGGCGCGGATGAGACCGTCAAACCAGTTATTGAAGCGGTCATGATTGGGAATTTTAGCAATAAAGGATTTGCGTTTAGTACCGAAGGCACGCCTGTGATACATTAATCGGATGTGTTAAAGAAAATAGCAATGTCGGCAGTGTTAACAACGGCAATAGCGGTAGTGGCATTTAGGATAGCGACATTCAAGTAGCGATATTTAAGGTAGTGATATTCGAGACAGTGACATTCAAGGAAGAATTATGTCTGCAACCAAAGAAGAAATTAACGCCTTTATGGCAATGGAGTTCCCCCAAACAAAATGCGTCGTTGAAGCAGTAAGCGCGCATGGCGCGACCTTATCACACGATATTGGTATCAATGAGCTACGTCCCGGTGGCACCGTGTCTGGTCCTGTCATGATGGCCGTCGCTGATGTTGCTATCTATGTGGCGATACTGGGAAAAATCGGCATCGTGCCCTTGACCGTGACGACCAGCCTGACGATTAATTTTTTGCGTAAACCATCAGCAGATGCACGTATTATCGCTGAGTGTACCTTACTTAAAGTAGGGCGAGCGCTGATCGTGGGTGAGGTGTCTCTGTATTCGGAAGGCTCGGATGACGTTGTCGCACACGTAGTCGGCACCTATTCTGTACCGCCTCAGCGTATATAAACTTTTACTTCATAGTATATATTGCTTGAGTAATAAGTCTTTTATCGTTAGATTAGTACGCATTTAGTATTATAGACTTAGAGATCAAGACCATAATATTGCAATATTAGATCTCATCGAAATGACTTATCGTCATGATTTAATCATTACCTTTGAATTATTGGATGACAGTCATTAGCGTAGTCACTACTACAGAATACTCTGCATAAAAAAAACCTCGCCAAGCATAACAGCTTGCGAGGTTTATTTTATGGTAGTACGGATTTCTGAAAGGTGGTATGAGTTGGCATTTATTTTGCAACATTAAGGAACCAACAACTATTATTTTTATAAATATTTAAATAAACAATAGTTTATTTAATGATGGGATGAATTTTCATGTAAGATAGCACCTGCTCAGAAGAATGAGAGGTTTTTGTACGATAAAGCGATCTGGATAATTGATTTATATTAATAAAATTAATGACTTAAGATAAAATTTTCAGGTAAAAAGCGATGTACGGTCGGTTGGATGGTTTGACCGTACTGGTATGCAACTATAGTAACAGGTAGCATAAAAGTATACATAAGTGTTCAAAGGTGATTCGGAATACAGTAAGTAAGGGAGTAGTCATGGAAAATATACTCAGAAAGTCTATCAATATCATTGTCTTACCGATCATGTTATTAGGAATGACAGCGTGCTCTGTGACTGGTAACAACAGTATCGATAACGATGGAGATAGTCGCCATGTGAGTAAGGTTGCATGGAACAACCAAACTGATGCTGATATCAACTATATATTAGACCAAAATGTATCTTCTGATAAAACCCGTTTGGTATTTATTAGATCCAATGACCGTTACTCTGAACAAACGAGTGCCAACATCGCAGTAAACAATCGGTTTCAAGTGAGTCTGCATCCAGGCAACTATACGGTTGTTGAATCATGTGTTGGTATAAACCAATTAAGCGCTCATGCCACGGGGTTCAAGGACAATAACTTGCTGGCAAATAAAAAAGAGTATGAGTTAGTAGGCGGTCAAACTTACTTTTTTTATGTGAATATGACTCAAACGGGTCAAAGCACCTTAGAGCAGATCACTACCGCTAGCGCATTGCAACTACTAGAGAAAAGGCGTTATCAGTCTCATCAAATCAGTCGCGTTGTTCCTAACTGCCCATTACCTATCATAGCCGCACCACCAATTAATCCACCTGCTGTTATCAAAACACCGACACCAGTATTGTCCGAAAGAATATCTATTGATCTTGAAATATTGTTTGAGACAGACAAGTCGATGGTACGTCCAGCCTATTATGCAAAAACGACCGAACTGGTCACGTTTATGAAGCAGTACCCGAATACTGTGGTAACTATCGAGGGACATACAGATAGCCGTGGTCAAAATGACTACAATCAAGCATTATCACAGCGCCGAGTCAATGCAGTGAAAGAGATACTAGTTAACGAGTTCGGTGTTGCACCCAACCGTATAAGTGCTATTGGCTATGGCGAGTCGCAGCCAAGAGCAAGTAATGATATTGCAGCAGGAAGACGGCTTAATCGCCGCGTCATCGCTGTAGTAGAAGAGCAGCCGCAAAATGAATAATAAAAGGCATCCAAGTGGATTTTATTCATTTAAAACGGCTTTGACCGATTATTCTTTGGCAATGAGTGCCGCGTGATATCTCTCTCAAGTTATATTATCCCAATTGAAAAACAGATAACAATAAATAGAAGGTAAAAAATATGAACACGATTATAGTAAAAACCAATAGTGCAACTCAGACTGTCGCGCAAGTACAAGTAGTCACCGAAGATGGAAAGCCTACTATTATTAAAGCTGTGGACAAGGTTAATTACGAGTTTCATGATACGGCAATCGGTCGTGCGCCCAATCATATTATTACCAAGCGTCTAAAAAATGATTTGCATGTCTCGTTCGAAAAAGATGGCGAAAACAGTGATCTTATAATAGAAGGGTTCTACGACGAGGCAGACAGTGCACTGCTCGGAATCGCCGAAGATGGTGAGTACTATTACTATATTCCGGATACTGGTGAGACTTACGACTATGTCACGCAGCTAGAGACAGGGGATGTAGAAGGTCAGGCATTGGGTGGCACTGAATATATAGCGGCGGCTGCAATACCTTGGTGGATACCTGCAGCAGCAGGCGTTGGCTTAGCTGGTCTAGTAGCAGCCCTTAGTAGTGGCAGTGATGATGACAATGAGCCAGCTGAACCTGCTTCTATAGTGAGTCTTAGTGGGGTGATGAACCTAAGCGAAGCAGATGCTGCCGATAATGCGAATACAGCGTTGTACACAGTCAGTCTGGATAAAGTGAGTGAGACAGATACTACAGTTACGATAACGATCACACCTGGATCTGCTGATGGTGATGACTATAGTGCGCCAGCCACGCAAACAGTCACGATTCCGGCTGGACAGACCTCTGTTGATTTTAGTGTGCCTATTGTCAATGATGATGTCTATGAAGGAGCAGAAGGCTTTCAAGTAGCGATCACAAGTGTCAGCACGGGCAGAGCTACTATTGATACTGCCAATAGCACTGTAGAAACGACTGTATATGATGATGGTACGACTGATGGTAGTACGCCGGTCGATCCTAACAATCCGATGACAGGAAGTGATATACCCGTGGTCAGCATTGTGGCAACTGATGGTCAAGCGATTGAAGGGATTGATAATGGGTTAGTTTTCGCTGTATCACAAAACAAAATTAGTAACTTCAACACCTTAGTTGACGTAAAAATTAGTGATACAAGCAGTATCGAATTGGCAGATATTACTTCTATTAGTTATGTTGACATTGATGGTGTTACTGTATTTCTGAGTAATGCAAATGATATCCAAGATTTTCTTATCAATGGAGCGAGTGTCAGAATACCAGCAGGACAGAGCTCGGCACCAGTCATTAATGTCACAGTGGTCGACGATGCCATCTATGAGGTCTCAGAAGCCCTAAGCATGAGCATCAGCAATCCGATCAACGCCAGCATTGGCACCGCCTTTGATGTCGCCACCATCTTCGACGAAGATGCAGCAGACGGCACCGTCA
>NZ_JAMYEB010000021.1:0-33886 GCF_033790785.1 Psychrobacter sp. PP-21
TCATCGAAGCTGTTCATGCTACCAGCCATTTGCTCGGCTAGTTTTTTAATGTCAGATTGAGTCGTCATTGCTTATTCTCCTGTTAATGGATTATAAGCAGTTACACAGTTTTTAGGAAACTCCCGATGATTATAAAATCGAGCTGGGTTATCCAAGCTACAATGTGATTAAGCTTAAAAAAGATTGATCAGTTGTTAAATACTGATATTCACTATTAATACCTAGTTGGAACATCAAAAACTTTATAACCAAATAAGTCACTCAGTGGCTTATTTGGTTCTTCTATGAAAAGCCTTACACTCAATAAGCTGATATTTTTTATATAAGACTAAAAATCCAAGACTTTTATTACATCATATGCAGGTGTTTCATACGGGTGTGTCTTTTTTAACGCGGCGATAGTAGCCGTTATAAATGCGTCATCTACCACCATCTCTACTCGCCACTCATCGACCGTTTCTAAACTATCGTGACGACCGATATGCGGCGTACTACCTGATAATGGCATAAACTGACCGGTTCCTTGCACTTGCCAACAGCACTGCTCGTAGTTACCAATACTCCCAGCACCAGCAGCAAACATTGCAGATTTTACTTGGTCTAACGATGCATCAGGAATGAATACGGTTAACTTATACATAGGTTTACCTCATAGATGTCGTCAACAGACAGTCAGTCGACTAGTTTTTGGACAGAGACGGATGATCGGTCCAAATATAGCGTAGTAGCCAGTCTTTGGCATCACCTGCATAATCAATACCAATACGTGGACGCACTGACACGGGTGGCTGGCAACTATCATCTTCGACCCAAACGCTTGAGTCTGGCGTGATTGGTTTGCCATATAAATCGCGGTCGATCTGCAAGCGCTTGGTCAGTTTACCTGGACCTGCGAATTGCTTAGGATGAGTCAGCTGCTTGTTTGGACTCAGTTGTTGCTCATTAATCAGGCGGTCACTATCCTCGGTCAAAAACCCAGCGCGAATCAGTACCGACTCAGGGGATTCGGCTGCACCACTGACCAGATTGAGCATATGATGCACGCCGTAAGTCAAATAGACATAGAACACACCGCCTTGCTCATACATAATCTCTGTGCGTACTGTTCGAGTGCCTGCATGTGAATGGCAAGCGGGATCATCTTGACCAATATAGGCTTCGGTCTCAGAGATACGCATACGTAGCGTTTTTTGCTGTCCATCACTATCGGTTAGCTGTCGACATAAGACTTTACCAATCAAGTCGGCCGCGACCACACAGGTCGGACGAGTGAACCAGTCAGGCTCCAAAACGGTTGATGAGGCAGTAGACATTAGCAAAACCTTTTCTTATTTTTATGGTCTAATTGATATGAGTAAGTACTAACAAATTAGCATAAAAGTAAGATAAGGTATCGAGGACAGTGTTGGCGCTATGTTTGATTTTTTATACGAACTAAACTACAAGCCTGTACCTAAAGAGTGATACTGGTTGATAAATAGATAGGAATTGCAGTCTGTTATAAGTGGTTCCATTATGATGGTCTATTTTAAGTAGTCTGTTAATAGGTTTGTCGAGTGAAATAGCTGGTTCCGCTGGGGTATACCCTTTGTACGTACTGATCTGAATAAGGTTTGCTTAGTTAGTCCAGCAGCTGAGCTTAAATCTAGTATCCATGGTGGTAAAGTTTCTTGGAGAATTAAGTGATTTATTTTCGTGATAACGGGTCTTGGGTTCAGTTTATTCAGCACTAAAAAAACGCTTGCTAAAGTGAGGAGTTGAAAATGTTTAAAGTTGCAAATAATAAAATAGATATTTCTCACGTTAGGAAACGTTCATTAGGTTTCGGAAGAGATGATCTAGGTGAAAACTCATGTGGTTTCATCTGGAAAGAAAGTATCGAGGATTTTTTAGCAAGAACGGAAAGTGTAATTAATGACTTTATCATGGAGTGTCACATAGATGATAAAGATCAAGAAGAACCTGATATTTTATTTCTTTATGAATTAAGTTACCCATTCATAAGAGATCTACTGGAAGAACAGCCTAGTTATTTCTTAGAACTAGTAAGTGAGTACGCAAGCTTACTGGTACTACCCCCTTTTTTCGATACTCCATATATTGGAAAAAAAGACGATATAAAGTCTGGATTTACCATCAATCAGATTGATAAAGTTTACTTTGATGATGATACGATAGTTTTTGAAGGAAAAGGCTGGTTTTATAATCGTGATTAGCTCTTTATAAATAAGGAAAAAATAGCCGAAGGTTCGATGCCTGTATAGCGCACCGATCATAGATAGAATATGTATGGTAAGTACACCATGAAGTACACTGTGACTATTTCAGCGAGTTAAAACGTTGATACCATTAGCCCACAGCCAAACATTCGAATCCTCACTAGGGTACCAACATTAATATAATGGCATAAAAAACTGAGCACATGGCTCAGTTTTTTATTGTATGCTAAGTAGCTGATACTTAGTTTAATGGCACACCGATACGGTCAGCCACTTCTTCATAAGCTTCGATCACATCACCTAATGACTGGCGGAAACGGTCTTTATCAAGTTTCTTCTTGGTGTTCTTGTCCCAGATACGGCAGCCATCTGGTGAGAATTCATCACCTAAAACGATACGGTCATGGAATACGCCAAACTCTAGTTTAAAATCAACTAGGATCAAATCACCCGCATCAAACAATGCTTTCAATACATCGTTGACTTGATAGGTTAGCTCTTCCATTTTAGCCAATTGCTCTTTGGTAGCCCAGCCAAGAGATACAGAAAGTGACTCGTTGACCATCGGATCGCCTAGCGCATCATCTTTATAAAACAGCTCATACGTTGGCGGCGTCAATGCCTGCCCTTCTTCTAAGCCCAAACGGCGCACTAGGCTACCAGCTGCAAAGTTACGCACCACGCACTCAACAGGAATCATATCCAAGCGCTTGACCAATACTTCGTCATCAGACAGTTGCTTTTCGAAATGCGTTTCAATGCCAGCATCAGACAATTTTTGCATGATAAAAGCGTTAAATCGGTTATTGACCACACCTTTGCGTGCCAATTGTTCGATACGCTTACCATCAAGCGCTGAAGTATCATCACGGAAGTGCAAAATCAGAAGATCATTGTCTTCTGTTTCATAGACAGATTTGGCTTTACCTTTATACAGCAGTTGTTGCTTTTGCATTATGGGGTTCCTGTTCGTTCAAGCTTATGTGGTAAAAACGCGCAGCGACCGCTCACTCTTATTGTGTAATATCGATGTCATTGTAATCAATAACGATAAAAGCCAGCGGTATAAATAAGGAAAATGAAATTAGTTCGTAGGGCTACTAACAGCACGCTGAGGTTTTGGCAGCTGATACTGATTGCCTGATTCGTTCTGCAGTTTGAGCGTATTTGCACCAACGTTAGGTGTTGGGTATAAAGGTACAAAAGGGGCTGTTTCTTGGGCAGCAGGAAGCTCGATTGGCGCAAGCTTTTTGCTTTGTTGATAATCTAAGCTACCGTTGTCACGCTTACCAAGTAGGTTCTTGGTTGCCTGACAGCCACTCAATACTAGCGTGCTACCCAAAACTAAGGTCAGCATCGCAGGAAATAGTTTTTTCGTTGATGATACTGTCTTTGATGTTACTGTCATCGTATTGTCTCTCTGAGTTAGCAGTTGTTGCGCATGTGGGCAATTGACTTACCGTGATAAGGCAACTTGCTGCTAGATCGAATAACACTCATCTAATGTGCAGCAGGTCTTAAATCGCCGAATATCAATGTACTGGTTATCAATTTATCGTATGTTTGCTCGAACCAATGCTTCATCGATAGTCGCATGATGCTGCTCTGCCAACCAAACGAGTGGTAAGCGTATACCTTTATCGATAATACCCATTTTGTGTAGTGCGTATTTTGCTGGGATAGGGCTTGATTCGATAAACAAATCACGATGTAGGTGCTTGACCACGTCGTGGATTTTGTCAGCGGTTTCAAAGTCACCGCGCAATCCTGCGGTAAATGTCTCGCTCATGGCTTGTGGTGCTACGTTGGCAGTCACTGAGATATTGCCTTTACCGCCTACTCTTAGCAAATCAAGCGCCGTGCCATCATCACCTGATAGGACAACCATTCTATCGCCAACTACTTTTATCAGTTGCTCGCCGCGACCGACAGAGCCTGTCGCATCTTTGATGGCAACGATATTATCAATATCACACAAACGCTCAACCGTATCTTGAGCGATATCAACTACTGTACGTCCAGGCACGTTGTAGAGCATCTGGGGAATATTGACGGCTTTAGCAATGGCTTGATAATGCTGATATAAGCCTTCTTGTGGCGGCTTGTTGTAATAAGGGGCAACCAATAACGCACAGTCTGCACCAGCATCTGCTGCATCTTGAGTCAGTTTGATGGCTTCCATGGTGTTGTTCGCACCAGTACCCGCGATAACAGGCACGCGACCTTTGACATGCTTTACAAAGTAGCGAATAACATCACTATGCTCTTGCATAGATAAGGTTGCCGACTCGCCAGTAGTGCCGACAGCGACGAGGCAATGAGTGCCCTGCTCAATCTGCCAGTCTATGAGGTCTGCCAGACGTTTATAATCGACCGTGCCGTCAGGATGCATGGGCGTTACCAAAGCTACCATTGAGCCTTGTAGTCGGGTTTTAATCTCGTCGTATGCTGTGCTCATAACCGTGCCTTACTGTATTATCCTAGCTTTTATCAAAGCTGTCACATGATAGGTCGTTTGCAAGTGGCCAAATATTTATATGCGTCGATAAACGCTAATGGCCATGTCTTGCTTGATGTTGATGCCGAATGTTTGTTTATTATAATAATGCTTACACCGAAAATGACTGTGTATTTAGACCAGGTATTTAGACCAGTATTGACATCAGCTACGCTAATGATTGTAAATACTCGCTCAGTCATCAAATATAATAATAAAAACGCCTGCTAGTGTAGCATATTTTTTTTTGACCGCTATCAATCAATTGATGACTGACACACAAATTACAGACTAAAAAAGAGTCTTTTTTTATTACTAAAAACCATAACTATCAGCGCAAAAGCGCAGCAATAGATAAGCTTATCACTTAATAGTCAGTTTAGCGTAATGAATACCCACTGAGATAATCTTAACGAATCGTCAACACGTCAATAGTCGGGCGATATAGCCACACCTCTTATCTTGATTTCCCGAGAACTCACCTTCGGTAACGTCTACTCAATACGCAAGCCAATAATAGCAGGAATGCCTTGACGGATAACTTCTATCGTTACCACGCCTTTCTTAGGAAGCGAAGAGATAGCATTAGAAAAATCCGTGACCTTTTTGATCGGCTTTTGGTGAAAATTGGTGATCACATCACCTGCCAAAATCCCCGAACGTGCTGCAAGCCCAGTAGGGTCGACAGTCGTCACTAAGATACCTGTTTTTCTATCCTTAGCGATTTCTGCTTGCTCATCCTCAGTCAAATCACGCAAGCGTAAGCCCAGCTGTATATCATCACTCTGCTGATCACCGCCCTGAGCTCTCACGTCATCAGGTGCATAGGCAAGTTTACCGCTCACAATCATTTGCTTACCATTACGCTGAATCTGTGCGCGAAATGAATCGCTTGGCTTTGCTCGATTGAGCAAATTCAACAAATCAGAAGCGCGCATGATTTGTACATTATTATATTGCAAGATGATGTCACCAGGTTTTAGACCTGATTTTTGTGCTGGTGAATCTGGAGATACACGGGTTAGTAGGGCACCTTGAGGTCGATCCAGTTTATACGCTTCGGCCAGATTACGGTCGATATCTTGCGGATAGATGCCCAGATATGCACGAGCTACCTCACCATTGGTCTTCAATTGCTCATAGATATCCATCGCAGCATCAATCGGGATAGAGAACGACAGTCCCATATAGCCGCCAGTACCACTGAAAATGCGTGAGTTAATACCGATGACTTCGCCGCGCTGATTGAACAGCGGTCCACCTGAGTTACCAGGGTTCAGTGCTACGTCTGTCTGGATAAATGGCACACTGGTCTCACGTGAGAAGCTGCGTGATTTTGCACTGACGATACCAGCAGAAGCAGAATAGTCAAAACCAAATGGTGAACCAATGGCCAGTACCGGCTCCCCTACTTTTAGGCTGTTTGAATCGCCAATCGGCAGCGCAGGAAACTGACTGCCTTCTACTTTTAACACAGCCACATCTGAGCGCTCGTCACTACCGACCAAGGTCGCATCCAGCTCTGTTCTATCATTAAGTGTGACCGTAATCTTGTCAGCGCCTTCGATGACATGATGGTTGGTCAGCATATAGCCGTTAGATGTGATAAAAAACCCTGTACCGTAAGCATTCTCAATCGCTGGCGTGGCGGCACGATCAGGAATACGCACACGATCACCAAAGAACTGTCTTAACACTTCAGCCGTTTGGGCTTTAGCAAGCTCAGCTTCACTGATGGTTTTGGTGACGTTGACACGCGCTACCGCTGGTGTGACTTGTTGAACAAGGTCAGAAAAATCAGCCGTCGTCACGGCAGCATGGGCATTATTCATGGTTGTGACACTGATACCAGCCACCATAGCGGTACTCACAGCAAATGCTAGTGCGCTACGCTGTAACCAAAGTCGCATATCGACAGTGGTTCGTGCTCTAAACATATTGATAGGCATATTGTCCTCCATATGAATGGTCATTATTATTGTTATCGATCGTTATCATTGATCATTGTACGACAGTTATTTTTGATGATTACTGTTGATGGTTGTTTTCAATAGTACCTTATCCATGTTGCTTATAACTATCTTACAACCAAGCTGCTATATCCATCATTATATCTGCTTACTCTTTCATTGCTGCTCTATACGTTATAGAGCTACAGAACGTGGCAAATACGTCCGATCTCCAGCCGTATATAGCGCCGAGTTGACCTCATATTATTGTCGTATTCGCAGCGTGCAAGACTACCGTCGCTACTGTATGATGAATAAAATGCTGTCTTGTCATCGCTTCTATAGTGCAGAATAACCCAAGGTATCGCTATTTCATACTTACTTTGTACAATTTTATGGCGCTATGATGATATTGTGACCAGCGCTATCTACATGGGCATGAAATAAAACCATGCTATGATAGCAAGCAAAATATATTACTTAACAAACAAAAGTTACTTTGAAAAATATTATCGATGAGCAGTTTTATCAGGCTGACCATCATCACCCTTGTTTTCCATCTTTTGCATTTTTAGGACAATATTATTTGTCTACAGATGCTTTTGTCTTTACTACTTTATAGTATATATATCATATCTGGCTCATGTTGTGATTCATGATGGCTATCAATGTTGTGACCCAGACACGATAAATGCTGGTGACAACCGATTATTAGAATGAACGATGGCACTATTTTATAGTAGCTATGGATAGATATAAAATATGACAAGATTATAAAAGGATTAATTTATGGATACCGCCCTATTGCTATCCGGCGTGGTTGGGATCGGCATCGCCGCCCAATGGTTGGCTTGGTATTTAAAGCAACCGTCCATTTTATTTTTATTATTGATTGGTATTATCGTCGGTCCCGTATTAGGGATATTTGACCCCGATTTGGTATTGGGTGAGCTGATGTTCCCCTTTATCTCTCTGGGCGTCGCGATTATCTTATTCGAAGGTTCGCTGACGCTAGAGTTCGATGAGATCAAGCAGCACGGTACTGTCGTACAAATGCTGGTATCAGTGGGTGTGCTTATCACCATCGCCATCGTAGCGCTATCGACTTACTTACTATTCGATGTTGACCCATTGATTGCCTTGCTGTTCGGGGCGCTAGTCTGTGTGACTGGTCCGACGGTCATTATGCCACTCTTGCGTAGTGTACGTCCCAACAAGACGATATCTAATATTCTCAAATGGGAAGGTATCATCATTGACCCAATCGGCGCGATTGCCGTGGTATTGGTCTATGAGTATATTATCTCAGGCGGCGAAGCCAGTAGTATTTTGCTATTTGCCAAAATCGTTGTATTGGCAACAGCACTAGGTATGGCAGGTGCTTGGTTACTAGCATTTCTCATGCGTCGACATATGGTTCCTGAGTTTCTACGCAATGTGTTTACCCTCGCGTTTGTGCTGGTATTGTTTTCGATTTCTAACCACCTAGAGCATGAGTCCGGTCTCTTGACGGTCACCGTACTGGGTGTGGCATTGGCAAACTGGCCAAAGTTCCCTCGCGAGACGATTTTGGAGTTTAACGAGTCATTGACCGTTCTGCTTATCTCTGTCCTATTCATTATTCTGGCGGCTCGTGTCGAGTTGGCAAGCTTATTGAGCGTGGGTTTTGCAGGGCTAGTACTACTTGCTATCGTCATGTTTGTGGCACGTCCTCTATCGGTCTGGGCATCGGCTATTGGCTCAAACCTAAGAACCAACGAAAAGCTAATGATTAGCTGGATTGGACCACGTGGTATCGTTGCTGCTGCTATCTCATCACTGTTTGCGATTCGTTTGCAAGAGTACGATATTCAAGGTGTTGAGCTACTAGTGCCATTGGTGTTTATGGTCATCATCGGTACGGTCATGATTCAAGGACTGGGTGCAAAAGTAGTCGGTAACTTGCTCGGCGTACGTGAGCCTGAAACCAATGGTATTCTGATTGTCGGCTCAAACCCCATCGCCCTATTGATTGCAACATCGCTCAAAGACCAAGGGTTTGACGTCATCGTCGCGCATAACAACTATACCAATATTGCACGCGCCCGTATGAGTGGACTGCGTACGTACTTTGGTAACCCTATCTCCGATCATGCCGATCATCATCTCGATCTTATTGGTATTGGTCGTCTGTTTGCCATGAGTATGGATAAAGAGATGAACACCCTGTCTGAGATTCATTATCGTCATGAATTCGGAGAGCGTAAGCTATACCGCCTTAAATTCAGTGATGAAAAAGTCAGAAGTGAGCGTGACGACAAGCAATCAAACTTCCACTCGCAGTGGCTATTTGGCAAAGATGTGACGTATACCAAACTTGCTAGTATGCTGTCCAAGAAAGCCCGAATTAAGATTACCAACATTACTGACAGTTATAGCTTTGAGCAGTATAAAGCGGATAACAAACAGTTCGTGCCGCTATATACGATAGACAAAGAAGGCAAGCTACATGTCATTACTGATAAGTTTGACGGTACAGTACCTCGTGATCGTAAGCTTATCTCCCTGGTCGTGGATGACGAAGTACAGCCAAAACCTGTCGATGTGACCGCTAAGCAAGAGCAAGCTCGTGTGGCAGCTGATGCTAACTTTGAATCGAGCTCAAAAGCGCCTGAAAAACGTAAAGAGAAAGAACTCATCGGTGATAGTACCTCAAAAGTTGAGCCAGAGACTCCGATGGATACTACCAAAAGCACTGAGAAAAATACGGCTACTCAGTCATCAACGATTCAGGATAGTAACGTGGACAAGTCGTCTACTACCACGCCAGTAGCGACTGAGAATACAGATGTGGAGCAAAAAACAGCCTCTACCAGCTCTACTAATAATGCTCATACAGGTGTGATGTCCGCAAACTCAACAGCGACCTCAAAGACGAAAACCTCTACTCACAGTAATGGTAACGGCAACGCGCCAAAAAACAAAAAAGGTGCACTTGATCCCAATCGTCTTCCTGATTCTGGTCAAGACAATGCGACTAATACGACTGCTAAAGCTGATACTAGTACTGAGACCGATACTTCTGTTATTGTTGAAAAACCAGCCGATCAAAGTGAACCACGTGATAAAAATAGTGATAAATGACATCTGTAGCTGTTTAACCGCTAATGTCATAGTTCGTTAAATAATAAACGTTGATTAACAAAAAGCCCCAGCTATGTGCTGGGGCTTTTTGTTTTTATCACATCTGATTATTCAATAGCGAACCTTTCTGTGACGGTTTGCCATATGCGAGCACTCACCTCATCTGCGCTGCCTGATGCATCGATACGCTGTATACGTTCAGGATGCGAGCTTGCAAGTTGGCTAAAGCCATTATGCACCCACATAAAAAACGTCATTGCCTGCTGCTCAAAGCGATCGGCTGTGCTGCGCTTATTGGCGCGCGCCATGCCTTCTGCTACTGGCAAATCAAGCCACAACGTTAGCTCAGGCAATTGCGTTACGAACTGAGCGATTAGCGTCTCAATCTTGGTTAGCATTACCTTGTCACCATGCGCCCGTCCGAACCCTTGATAGGCAATAGTAGAGTCCGTAAATCTATCACAGATGACCCATATGCCCTGTTGTAGTGCAGGCATGATGACTCGCTGAATATGATCACAGCGCGCCGCGAACAGCAGCAGCAGCTCTGTATCATCCTCAATCTTAGTGGCAGGGTCTAGCAACATATCACGCAGTCGCTCAGCGAACGGACTACCACCTGGCTCGCGCGTACGTAGATATTTAACGCCGCTTTCTTCTAGTCGCAAGCACAGTTGCTCAATTGCCGTGGTCTTACCTACACCTTCAGTCCCCTCAAAACTAATGAATCGTCCTATATTAGGTGTGCTGGTAGTCTGTACATCATCGGAGCTGATGAGGTTCGATGATGCCGTGCTGGTATGTGATGGTGCGCTGATATTCATAGATACTGACATGATATGACCTTATGTCATTGATGAGCGCTATAGTTAGATTATAGCGCTCAATAAACGATAAGTTTTATAAATTAGAGGGCATTTACTGCGGCGGTGTTTGAGATTTTTTCTCACGCATGACGCTTAGATAGTCTTTGACCGCTTGGTTGTGCTCAGCCAGACTGTTGGTAAATTTGTGTCCGCCATTGCCTGTCGCCACAAAGTAAAGCGCCTCACTGTCGGCAGGATGCAGTGTTGCTTCGATAGAGGCAGCAGAAGGCAGCGCAATAGGGGTTGGTGGTAAGCCGTCAATCTGATAGGTATTATAAGAGGTTTTTTCATCGATGTCGCGGCGGCGAATATTACCATCATAGCGACTGCCCATCCCGTAGATAATGGTCGGATCCGTTTGCATACGCATGTTTTTGTTTAGACGGTTTCTGAACACCGCAGAGACCAGCTCGCGTTCTTCAGGTACGCTGGTTTCTTTTTCGATGATAGAGGCCATCACTAGCGCCTCATAAGGACTCTTATAAGGTAGATCCGGTGCGCGGTTTTCCCACGCCTCAGTCAGCGCTTGCTGCTGGCGTTTATATAGGTCAGTAAGCACTTTTTTGTCGCTGGTACCTTCACCATAGTAATACGTATCAGGAGCAAACCAACCTTCAAGATTGTAATTAACAATTGGGTCGCTGCTACTAGTCACAGCATCTGGCAGTATGCTTGCCAGGTCCAGTGCTTGTGCAATACTGGCATTATCACTGTCTGCGGTCAGTACTTCTTTTTTGATATTGTCATTATCACGTAGCGTTTGATACAAATCTTTTGACGTTTTGCCTTCGATGATTTGTACCTTTACCATAGCTGCTTTTGCGCCCTGCTCTAATATTTGCAGTGCCTCCGCGATGGTTGGGTTTTCAGGCAGCTGATAAATACCAGCATGCAATGGCGCGTCAACTTGTGACTTAATATACAGCTTGGCGACGCTGGCCGAAAATAGCGGAATCTGGTTTTGCCACTGTGGCAATAAACCATAGTAGGTCTGACCTTGGTCAATAGTGACCATTTGCTGCGGCTGCTCAATACGACCGAACAATGTCTGATAGACCATGACTAAGAAAAACGCAGCAATAAGTCCCAACACCAGCAGTACTTGATAACCACGCTGCATAAAAAATGAGGGGTTATTGACTTTGTATTGGCGCGGTTTACTATCGCCACTGATGAGTGAGACGTTGGTTGCTGGCGTTGCAGATGTGTCCTTCACCCCATCTACCACGGTTTGATCGTCCGGTAGCGTGGTATCGACACGCTCCTCGACTGTGCCATCTTGTTTATTTGATGGCGTCTCATTGGGACGTTCAGGTAGCGTACTAGGTGTAGGCTTGCTCATGGCAACTCGCGAGGCAGATGTTTGCTAGAATTTAGCACTGAACTGTGCGATTTTCAATGGTATTTGCTTAGCTTATCGATTATCTTGCTATTGATAGGAGTTTATATGGTTGAATACTCAGGCGCTTCTTTCAGTATTATCAGCTTATCTATTAATAATAAAAATATCTTATGAACCTACATTTCAATCAAAGTCTTGCTAAAAACTATACATCTAAAGCACAGATTATTCGTGTGCTCAGTGAGGGATGGGTAAAAGAAAATGGGTACTGTCCCAGCTGTAACGAGCAGCCTTTGAATGAATTTACGAACAACAGGCCAGTTGCTGATTTTTATTGCGAAAACTGTCATGAGCAATATGAGCTCAAAAGTAAAAAAGCCAAGTTAAGCAATGTTGTCAATGATGGCGCTTATAAGACGATGATTGAGCGTATCAATAGTAAGGATAACCCCAGCTTCTTCTTTTTGACCTACTCAAAGGAATACAGCGTCAATAATTTTCTGATTATTCCCAAGCATTTCTTTACGCCCAATATTATTGTTAAGCGTAAACCCTTATCAGTGACGGCAAAACGAGCAGGTTGGGTTGGTTGTAATATCGACTTACGCCAAGTACCCGAATCGGGCAAAGTATTCTTGGTCAAAAACCAGCAAGTTATACCGCGTGAAAATGTCACCCAACAGTTCCAAAAGACTTTATTTCTACGCAAACAATCTATGGCTTCACGCGGTTGGACACTCGATGTCTGGCAATGTATCGACCGACTCGATGTCAGTTTTTCTCTCAATCAGGTCTATGCTTTTGCTAATGAGTTGCAGCTCAAACATCCTGAAAACAACCATGTAAAAGATAAAATTCGCCAACAGTTACAAGTATTACGAGATAAAGGCATTATTGAATTTATAAGCCGTGGTCACTATCGAAAGTTATACTAAGAACACTTATCATCCCATAATGGTAAACCTTTGGCAGCAACCAAACGACCGTAAAACTTATGAGGAGGGTAATCTAGCTCTAGCTCATCATTTACTTTGAAAAAGTGTTTCACATTGCCATCGAGACAGGTATAAGCTCGATTTTTTACCTGTTTATTCCAGCTCATTAACAGCCCTAACGGAGTGCGAGAAGCTTTAGTAAAAGCTTGTCTTTCGGTTGTGATTGCACACATCACAGTATCTTCATGAAACTGCTTATCTAAACCTTGTTCAATGACTTCTTGACGGGTATGCGCATACTTAAACACACTTCCAAATGCTGTGTATTTTTTATCTTTCTTAGAATAAACAATACTAAATGCTATCTGTGAATAACAAGGTAAGTGAATTATTTCATCAGGGTCTCTTTTCGCTGCATAGCAAACTTTATTAAATATCATCAATCTACGAACTTGTAGTGGAATTCGTTGATCTTCATATGTAGTACGCATTTATTATCCCCTGTTAGATAGTATTGGATAGAATGCAATCATTGATCGATTAACATCAGTACGCAATACTCATTAACAAAAGACGATCAATTATGAAGAACGTTGTTGGAGATATGCATCACTCAATAGATTTCTTGCGAAAATACCAGTGCATTAACTTCAGTTGACGGAGCCGCAAAGGCTAGTGATGATTTATGTAAGAAGGCTGATACGTCATATAAACACAGTATCAAGATCATCATATTATAGCCGCTAAATTTATTAGCAGCTATGACTATGAGTAGTAACTTAATTATGAGTCTCGTATAACATAGTAATTATTTCGAACTATAACAGACGCCTTTCATTATAACGTTCAGGTTTAGGTTCTCCTTGATTGTCACGGTATACATCTGCAATTAACTCATCTCTATCATCCCATAGTGGCAGACGAGCTGTCGCAACTAGACGGTCATGAAACTTATGCGGTGGATAATCAGAATCAATTTCATCATTTATCCGAAAAAAAACCTCTTCACGATAGTCAACATAAGCATGCATTCTATTCTTTACATATTTATTCCAATACCACACTAATTGTATAGGTGTACTAGCTGGGCGAGTGAACTGTTTTAGATTAACAGTCAGCGCACACTTTACTGGCTCGTCATTAGGAAAAACGCGAATACGTTGCTCAATAACTTCTTCGGGTGTTTGTGCATACTCAAACACACCACCAAAGGCTATAAATTTCTTAAAATCCTTTAGGTACATAACTCCGAGTGATAACTGAGTAAATCTTGATAAATGAATAATTTCATCAGGTTCTTTCTTCGCTAATTTACAGATTTCATCAAAAATCATCAAACGACGGATTTGTAACGGGATACTTTCATCTTCATAAACTTCGTACATTGGCTTATCTCCTTACCTTATTAGATAAGTAGCATTGATCGATTTGCTTTGTGGCACAAGCCTGCGTAACAAAAGACGATCACTTCTTTTGAGGGCTTTTGCTAATCTAGTTGGCATTGATGACTAAAGTTATTTGTGAGAAATGGAAGTGAATACGACAAGAAAAGATGAGAAAGCGATGCAAAAATTCCAAATAGAGATTGTCGAAACATCAAGTAATATCGTGGAAATCGTCGCAGAAGATAAACAAAGTGCGCTTTTAAAAGCGCAAGAGATGTATAGCAGTGAGCAAGTGGTTTTATATCCTGATGACTTCGTTGATACCCAATTCAATATTTTTCAATAACAGCTAGGTAGATTAAAAATCTACAACATCACCTGACAGTAACGTCAGGCTAGTCATTGGCATGATACCGCGCAGTGCATTGCAAAAGAATAACTGCGTGACTCTAGGCAAATCTTCATCTGATAACGACCGTATCACCACTGGATATTGCGTCGTGGATAGAGCATCGATAATTACCTGACGCATAATACCAGCAACGCCCGATTGAGTCATAGAAGGCGTGTACCATTGACCGCTGGTTAGATAATGACCTTGGGCTAGAGAGCTGTCACCCACCTCATGACTGTTGGAGGATTTCTTGGACTCTGATATTGGCTTATCTGCCAATTGATAAAATACATTACTCATCGTACCCTCGACCCACTGCCCGCTCATATCACGCAGCAGCCCTTCGCCAAGCGTTACCGCAAGTTTAGAGGCCAATGCCTCAGATTTTATCTGCTGTAGCTCACCACTAGCGAGGACATTGTCTAAACGATTAAGGCTCTTAAGTCCTGCTAGCGTTGGCGGTAAGCAAGCAATCTGCGAAGACAAACATACTGCCGAGGCGTGAGGTTGGATGGGTACCAAACTCCCATCGGGCAAAGGCAGTTGCAGCGCCGTAGATACTCTCATGACCGTAGCCTTTAGCCATATCTCACAGTCGCTTCCATTTGCACTAGGTGTATAACCATAACCGCGTACATCCTGCGTAGCACGAGTGACTACGAGTTTTAGCATACCCTGCTCTAATTGCTGGGCATACAGTTGCAGTACTGCTAATAAATCTTCGCTGTTTATATTTAACTGCAAGGCGTCAGCATGAGAGACGAGCCGCTGATAATGATAGTCTGACCACAGTATCAACCCATCGATGACGCCCATGGTAGTAAAAAATCCATCGCCATATGCCAGTCCGCGATTATCTAGAGACACCGTCACCGTTTGGCTAGTCGACCGATTATCTTCGGTCACACTATTGTCTTTGGTCAAACTGCTGTCTTGTGGATACAGACATACCCAGCCATTCGGTACTGACGTCTTATCTATCATAGTTTAGCTATCGTCTGTTTGGGCATCAGATTTATTGATGACCAGCATACAGCTATAAAACTCGCATTTTGCCAGCTCTACTTTTTGTCCGCCAACGACTCTGTTTTTGACGATTTGACCATTGAGCATTTCACCGACCAGTTTGCCACCTTCATCACTCATCAATTGGCGCGATAGCTGGTAGGCTTTTTTGGCATGGTTTTGACTCAGCTCTTTTTCGTTGTCAGAGTCGGTAGGGTTGGCATAATACCAGCCAAGCTCTAGGTATTTTTCAGAATCGATAATATCCAAATAAGGCGCATCTGTTTTCATAAAGCGGTATTTGGTCGCAGGGTTACTGGCATAGTCTAGGCTATTTTCATCCGTGCTCATCACCTCACCGAACGCCGACTGGATGCCATTGAGCTCATTGACACTGATCGGCTCTACCGTATCAGCGCCCCATGCCGAGATGTCATATTTCACTGGTGTTCCTTGCTGGGCAGCTTGCGTATCCGTGTCAGAATTATCAGTCGTATTGGCTGGTGCGTCAGTGACTGTCTGCTCGCTACTCTCAGCATTTGCTTCTGGATTTTGAGTATCGTCTTTGGTGCTATCACAGCCACTTAATGACACACTAACCGCCATTATCGTACCAACTAGCAGGGTCTGAAGGTTATGATTCCACATGGGTTGTTTACTCACACTTTTAAATTAGTCTCAAAATGACATTACCGAGCTGACACAGATGCCGCCGATAACGAAGAATTTTTAATAAATAATGTATTTAATAAAAGTTATCACCTTACAATCATTAGAGCATATTAATTAACATATAATCCATAGTTTACCCAACTGCTCATTGCTTGACTACCTTTTACGTTACGCATAGTAGTCTTGGAGAGTACATATTTGTTAAAGCATTAATCCTTTAATATTACTGGCTAATGACTTATTTTTGGTTAACCCTTCAGTTTGTCAACCATCATTTTATCGCTTATGATGATTGGTCATGACTGACGGCTTCTTTGATGAGCCTTGCCCCTTTTAGCTAACGGACTATTTATGACTCAACACTTTATCGTCATTGGCAATCCAATTGCCCATAGTAAATCTCCAGCAATTCATGAGCAGTTTGCGCGACAAGTAGGAGCAGATATCAGCTACCAGCGTCAGTACAGCCCAGCTGACGATGCCAGCTTTATTGCTGTCGTTGAGGCGTTTTTTTGTGGGGGCGGCGTGGGTGCCAATGTAACTGTCCCTTTTAAACAGACGGCTTATGATCTTTGCACAGCGCGTGGTGGTCTATCGGATCACGCCAAGACGGCAGGCGCAGTCAACACCCTATTGATAAACAAAGCATTAGTCGCAAAAGGCGCCTCGATAGCAGAGGCTATATACGGCGATAATACAGATGGGCAAGGACTCGTCAATCACATCGCAAGCTTGGGCTGGCCACTGGCGGATGCTCGTGTTGCGCTCATTGGGGCAGGCGGCGCTGCACGCGGTGTCATACTGCCGCTGATTGAAGCAGGTATTGACACCCTTACTATTGCCAATCGTACCGTGAGTAAAGCGACTGATTTAGTAAAAGAGCTAAGTGCCGCTAGTCCCGTTATTGCAGCAAAGCAAATTGAGAGCTGTGCTACTAGTGAATTGAGCGGTGCCTTTGATATTGTTATCAATGCTACCTCGATTGGTCTGTCAGGTGATACCTTACCGCTGGATAATAATCTAAACTGCCAGTACGCTTATGACATGATGTATGGGCGCGCGCTACCGTTTTTACAGCATTTCGCGGCGCGAGATGCCCAAGTATCAGAAGGCTACGGTATGCTCATCGGACAAGCGGCGCTGAGTTTTGAGCGCTGGACGGGTCATACTATTGACGTCGCCAAAGCTACAGAATCATTGAGCCAAAAATCATGATAAGTACCGCCCATGATTAATGACTACTGATTAGACGAGCGTTATCAAAAACACTGCTGCTTTTTATGCACCAAAACGCAGCAGCAACCAATTCTCAAAACGCCGTAGTGGTACGCGTAATCGCGCCGAATGTATCGCCAAACCGCCGCTCAATCCAATCGCACAGCCAAGTGCCGTATCAATCATACGTGCATTGATAACCACGCTCGCCACTGGCGGCACAAGCATCGTGCTGCCATATTCTGCGATAAATATCGTCAACGGTGTGATAAAAATCACCGCCAGTCCGTAATG
The DNA here is from genome assembly GCF_033790785.1 of Psychrobacter sp. PP-21. NCBI lineage: Bacteria > Pseudomonadati > Pseudomonadota > Gammaproteobacteria > Moraxellales > Moraxellaceae > Psychrobacter > Psychrobacter sp. PP-21. The sequence continues at coordinate 17,897 of NZ_JAMYEB010000021.1, forward strand.
CCGATCGACAAACGACTCAATCAAAAACATCATAGCTAGTATCGCTACAGCAACACCCCACATCGATAGTCCCCAAGACAGCATCCAGTTTGCGACCGCCATACCAACCAATGTACCTAGCAAGCGATGCAACTGCTTAATCCACATGGTCCGTAGTTGCATGCCTTGGATAATAATAAAGCAACTCATCGCCGCCCAGTATGGATAAGGCATATCTAACAGTACCGCTATCACCAATGCCAAACTGACAAAACTTACGACAATGAGACTGTCACTGATCGTATCTGGCTCATACTGATAGCTAGGTGCAGGGGCGATAGGACGTGCGGCGAGTAGAAACAATGTATAGAGCAGCGCTAACAGCATCGAAGACCCGCTGCCCAACAGCACAAGTCCTATGGCTGATAGGGTTTGGTCTATCGGCACAGGAATAAACAGCGCAATGGCACCTGCCATCAATACAAACAACCCTGCTGGTGGTGGCTGCCGATAATAGCGACCTAGCATCACAACACCAAGAGCAATGAACATAAATACAGGAAGCCTGAGTACAGGCAGCTGCTGCGCCATGAGTCCCAGTGCAAAACTAAGTATCATGGCAAACCCCCAAGCCATCACCGTCACCAACCGATAAGGTAATGTACCAGCCAATGGCAAGTTCAGAATAATCATCGACCCTAATGACGCTTTGATACCAGAGGCCAAATCACCAAAATAAGCCCCCACAAACACCGGAAAGCTAATAGCAATCGCCATAATAATAGGCATGTGCCACGGTCTTTGGCTACGATTGATGGTGAGTAGATGTCCAAGCTCTCCATCAATAAGCAGTTTTATGCGAGTGAATAGCGCGGACCACCACGACCCTTGTTTTTGCTGTTTTGACTCACTCATAAAAGACTTTCCTCGTTTATCGAATCGACTCTCTTCGTGTTTTTACTCGTTATAGATAGTGGGTTACAGACAGTTTTGAGACCTATATCGCTTACATATAATAACTAAATGTAATTAATTATATAAAAAAACATGAATAATAGTTATTAGTTGTATATTTGTTGTCCTATAAGATCTATAATCATATCAACGCCATAACAGCTGACGCTTAACAAGGACGTCTTACCTACCCTTACAACGGACTTGCTGTTTGTTACCAGTCCATATGACGACCTATAGTGTCTATCTCACTTAAAATAAGCAAATATCGCTGACATGCATTTTGACTCGAATATTGCGCCATAAGTCTATGATAGCGAACCAACCAAAGAGAGCGATTATGTTAACTTACAAAGCACCTTTACGTGACATCAAATTTTTGATTAATGATGTATTTGATTTTCAAACCCACTATAAAGATTTGGACAACGGCGAAAATGCCGATCCTGAAACTGTAGACATGATTCTACAAGGCATGGCTGATTTTGCTGAAAACGTCATTGCCCCGCTCTATCAATCAGGTGGTGAAGAAGGCTGTCATTTCGAAGATGGCGTCGTGACCACGCCAAAAGGCTTCAAAGAGGCTTATGACCAGTTTGTAGAAGGCGGCTGGCAAGGTATCTCATATCCTGAAGAATTCGGTGGTATGAATCTGCCAACGTCAATCAACCTTATCAAATCTGAGATGATCGGTACTGCTAACTGGTCATGGTCGATGTATCCTGGTCTATCAACAGGTTGTATCAACACATTGCTTCAGTACGGTACTGACGAGCAAAAAGCACTGTATTTACCTAAGTTGGTCGAAGGCTCATGGGCAGGTACCATGTGTCTGACTGAACCACAGTGTGGTACGGATTTGGGTCAAGTTAAATCGAAAGCCATCCCACAAGAAGACGGTACATACAAAGTCAGCGGCACCAAAATCTTTATCTCAAGCGGTGAGCATGACTTAACAGATAACATCGTCCATATCGTTCTAGCACGTCTACCAAATGCACCAGAAGGCACGCGCGGTATCTCATTATTCATCGTACCTAAGTTCATGCCGAACGCTGAAGGTGAAGCTGGCGAGCGTAATGCCGTTGTCTGTGGTTCAATCGAACACAAAATGGGCATCAGCGCATCATCGACTTGTGTATTGAACTTTGATGGTGCGACAGGCTATCTGATTGGCGAGCCGCACAAAGGCCTAAAAGCCATGTTTACATTCATGAACACGGCTCGTATCGGTACGGGTATCCAGGGTCTGGCGCATACAGAGCTGTCTTTTCAAAACGCGCTTCCTTATGCTAAAGAGCGCCGCTCAATGCGTACGTTATCAGGTACTAAAGACCCTGAAAAAGTAGCTGATGCGATCATCCATCATGCTGATGTACGCCGTATGCTACTGACACAAAAAGCCTTTGCCGAAGGCGGCCGCTCAATGATTTATCATTCGGCACGCTACGCTGATAAAATGGTACAGGGTATCGTCAATGGCGATGATGAAGAATTCGAAAAATGGGATGACAAGCTAGGCTTCTACACGCCAATCCTAAAAGGCTTCTTAACTGAGCTAGGTATCGAAGCTGCCAAGCATGGTCAGCAAGTCTATGGTGGTCACGGCTATATCAAAGAATGGGGCATGGAGATGATCGCTCGTGATGCTCGTATTGCGACGATGTACGAAGGTACTACTGGCGTACAGGCACTTGATCTACTAGGTCGTAAGGTTATCTTACAGTCTAAAGGTAAGATTATCCGTGATTACACCTCTAGCATCATGAAATGGTGTGGCGAGTACGCACTTGATAAAGAAATGCGTAAATTCGTTTGGGCACTGACCAAACTATGTGCTGAGTGGAACACCTTGACGGTACGCTTGATGCTGATGGCACGTAAAGATCGTGAAATCATCTCAGCAGCGTCAGAAGACTTCCTCATGTACTCAGGCTACGTGATGATGGGTTACCATTGGGCTCGTATGGCAGCAGTGGCTTATGACAAGCTTGAAAATGGTGGTACAGAAGCACCAGAATTCTACAAAGCTAAAATTCAAACTGCTGAATTCTACTTTGATAAGCTGTTGCCTCGTACGTCAGGCCATGCTGAAGGGATGGTCGCACCTAGCGAAAGCATGACCGCAATGGATATCGAAAACTTTTCGTTCCTAGACTAATATTGTACGAATAAGCCATAAAAAAGCGCCTATCATTTAGGCGCTTTTTTGTGCTTAATTAAAAATGCTTTAGTACATCGTATGCTTTAGTACATCGTATTCAACACAATAGACTTGGAAAACAATAGCTTCGGCGAGTATAACCGCTGTTAGCTACCTAGCATCTTCTTGTGATACACCGCACTAATCTCTTCAACTTCTACACATATCTGCAAGACTGCACGTCCTGACTGCTCGTGCCCTATCTTGTCCTCAATGGTTGCGACCAATAGCTCAGCCAGTTGATTGCGAGTCTCTATATCACGTCCGCTCATCAGCTTTAGGTGCGCATAGATAAATCCATTGGCCTGCTCATCGTCTTCAACACCTACCAAAAATGTCTCCATAGGTATGATACGTGCCTTGATATCAGCAGGTTGTTTGAACTGTCCACTGTCCCACAGCGCTTTGTTTAGCGATTTGAGCAATGACTCTTCGTGAGCGATACGAACGTTTGGCGTGACTTGAAGGGTTAAATGCGGCATGAGTACATCCTTAGATATAGAGAAATTAATAAATAAATTGGCTCATCAGTTTACGCGTTCTGCCTGACTACCGTAAAATATTTATTGATATTATTCATCAGTAATCGCACTAAAACAGGCATCAAGTGTCTGAGCCAATTGTACGGATGGCAGCTCAATCTCTAAACCGCGACGACCACCGCTGACATAGATGGTTAACTGATCTTGAGCCGTGCTATCTATCACTGTCTTCAGGCGCTTTTTTTGTCCTAAAGGACTGACGCCGCCCAGTACATAGCCCGTGCTGCGCTCGACTTGTTTTGGGTCAGCCATCTGTACTTTTTTGCAGGACAGCAATTTATTGGCAGATAACACCTTGGCCATTTTTTTAAAATTAAGCGTTTTGTCTACTGGCAGTATCGCGACAGCAAGCACATCGCTATCCGTTGATACAACCAATGTCTTAAACACTTGTGTCGCATCCACGCCAAGCTTTTCTGCAGCTTCTAGTCCAAACGATGGGGCATGGCTGTCGTGAGTATATTCGTGTACTTGATAATCAAGACCACGTTTTTTGGCAAGGTCGATAGCTGGTGTCATAGGATTTAGGCTTAGTATAGTGAAGTTAAAAAGTAGAAGACACATATGTTTATCATATCTGTCACCACTGTATTATTACGCCAAACACCGTCATATTTCAAATATTTGGATTTTTTATAACATCTATCACTTACTATAGCGTGACCAGACCGTATTAATATTCGCAGTATATGCAGACACGATATATCGCTTTGATGGCTTTTATGGCATCATAAGCGCAACATATTTGACTATTTTTGATACTGATTATGATACCGAAGTTCCTAAAAAAACGGATTTTTAAAGCGCCAGTCGCGACTGGCCGTACGTCTGAAACTGATACTTCTGAAACTGACGCCGGCCCAGTCGCCACTAAGCCATACTCGAATGCACCGATCAATCAGTTGTATCGCAAGCTATCGGGTCAGCTACTCGATGTCGCGGTCAAACCCAAGCTACTTGGAGAATTGCCTGAGTTTGATAACGACGATCAGATACTCAGGTTTTATGTGCTACAGGACTATTCTCGCTCCAATAGTATTTTAATTGATTTACAGACGCAAGAGCACAACTTGCCGCCTGCATTGGTTGGGGTAAATGATACGGCCCACGGCATTAAAGAAAACGCTGCTATTATATTTTTGAACCACCCACATGCCAAAGATAATCCCTTATCCCCTCGTCTTTCGCGCTTGGTGTCTGCGGTCTTGCAACATCCAGAACTAAAGGTCCGCCTCGTGCCGGTGTCTATCTTATGGGGACGCGCACCTGAAAAAGAAGACTCGCTGTTTAAGCTGCTCACTGCTGATAATTGGCAGGATCCTAGTATCACTAGGCAGTTATTTAATATCGGTGTGATGGGCCGCGATACCTTTGTACAGTTTCATCCACCGCAAGACTTACGTACCATTATTAACGACAGCCTTAAAGGCGATGTAGAAGGACCTGCTGTTTTTGATTCGGTTTCTACAGATTTGGCTACGGCAGAACTAACACCGACTAACGCCAAAAGTGCTGAAGACACCTCTACAAACAATGATGCAAAAACTGATGCCGAGGTAGCACCTAGCTATACTCTGGTCGCAGCCGCGGACGGCAATCGCGAGCTCGTACGTATGCTACAGCAGCAGTTGACGATCTATCTAGATAAGCAACGCGCTAGCATGCTGGGACCGGACTTGTCAGACAAACGTAACCTAGTGGACAAACTGGTGTACTCGCCTGCCATCAAACACGCCATCGAGATGGAAGCAGCAGAGACAGGCACTAGCGTTCGAGAAGCTCGTAGCCAAGCCCGTGGCTATGCCAATGAAATGGTTAATGACTACTCTCATTCTATTATCCGCGGATTCTATAAGTTTTTGACATGGCTATGGACGCAGTTGTATGACGGCGTGGAGGTTCATCATTTTGAGCGAGTGCGCGATCTTGCGACCGATTATGAGCTGATTTATGTGCCTTGCCATCGCAGCCATGTCGATTACCTATTGCTGTCTTATGTCATTTACAAACGCGGTTTAAGCATCCCTTATGTCGCAGCAGGTGATAACTTAGATGTGCCAGTATTGGGACCGTTATTACGCGGAGCCGTCGCTTTTTACATTCGTCGTAGTTTCCGCGGGAACGCCCTGTATACTGCGGTACTACGTGAATACATGCACACCCTCATTACGCGTAATACCCCGATTGAGTACTTTATAGAAGGTGGTCGCTCACGCTCAGGTCGCCTGCTACCTCCAAAGATGGGTATGCTTGCGATGACAGTGCATAGCCAATTGCGCAAAACCAACAAGCCTGTGGTCTTTATCCCGACTTATATTGGTTACGAGCGTATCATGGAAGGCGGTACTTATGTTGGTGAGCTAAAAGGCAAACCAAAAGAGTCAGAGTCTTTGATTGGATTACTCAAAGTTGGTCGTAAGATTGAGCGCATCTTTGGCAATGTACATTTGAGCTTTGGTACACCGCTGCATCTTAGCGACTTTATGACCAAGTTTGATGTTCCTGCTGACAGCCTGCCATCCGATCGTACTGACTCACCGCTCGATGAAAAAACCAGCGCTATGGTTGATAACATCGGTGTCAAAGTCATGCAGCATATCAATAAAGCAGCAGTGGTGACGCCTGTCTCGCTATTATCATTGGTTTTGCTGTCCGCACCGAAAGCTGCATTGGATGAAAATAGCTGCCGTGAGCAGATCGCTTTATACCAAGGCCTCGCTCAGCAACTGGTCTATGCAGAGGATACGGTGATCACCGATATGACACCGCAGCAAATCATCGATTATGGCATCAAGCTTAAATTGATCGAACGTACACCGCATATCTTAGGTGATATTATTCAGGTTGCAGGCAAGCAAGCTGCCCTGCTCAGTTACTTCCGCAACAATATTTTGCATGTGTTTATTCTATTGTCGTTCTTGTCCGCGCTAGTCGCTCGCAACGGCCGTATCAAACGCAGTCGCCTAGACAGTATTGCTGAGCAGCTATACCCATTCTTGCAGGGTGAGCTATTTTTATACTACCCCGCACATGGCTTGGCTGAGACCCTCAACAAAAAAGTCGACAGTTTACTCTCTCATGGGCTGATTGTTGAGCTGGGTGATGACACGCTTAGCGTTCCTGAGTCTAATAGCAAGTATTATCAGCAGCTGCAAGTACTGGCGACACCCGTTGGACAGAGTCTTGAGCGTTATTTTATGACGCTTGCCCTACTCGCTCAGCAAGGTTCTGGTAATTTGACTGAGAATGAAGTCGTTGACCTATGTCATCTGCTTGGACAGCGCCTATCTGTACTATACGCCGATGATATTCCGGACTTCTTTGATCGCGCCTTATTCACCAGCTTTATCAGTGCATTGACTCGCTTAGACTATCTACAAAAAGATGACGAGACGGGCATACTGACCTTTGATCATCGTATCAATGACATCGCCAGTCACGCTAAGTACGTTCTAACACCTGATATGATGCAAATCTTACAGCAAGTGGCAAGCCTAGACGAAGAAGAGATTACCCATGCGATTACTGAGATTAGTAATAAAAAGCAGCGTAAATTCGGGCGTAAACGTTAGTATTAATTTAATAACTTACACTGGCTAAATAGCTATACAAAAAAAAGACCGCTAATGATTAGCGGTCTTTTTTTATTGAACTTAACTATACTAAACAGCCGTATTAGTTGGTAATCTTCTTATATTTAGCACGTTTAGGAGTCGCATCATCGCCCATTATTTTCTTGCGATACGCTTCAAACTCAGTATAGTTACCATCGAACCACACTGGACCTTCTTCTTCGAATGCCAAGATGTGAGTCGCGATACGATCAAGGAACCAGCGATCATGCGAGACCACCATAACAGTACCTGGGAATACTTGAATCGCATCCTCCAGCGCACGTAAGGTTTCGATATCCAAATCATTTGATGGTTCATCGAGTAGCAATACGTTGGCGCCCTGCTTTAGCGTCTTCGCTAATTGCAGACGGTTACGCTCACCACCTGATAATTGACCGACGTGCTTTTGCTGGTCTGAGCCTTTAAAGTTAAAACGACCGATATAGGCACGACTTGGCGTGGTGTAGTCACCAACCGTAATGATATCTAGACCGTCAGACACTTCTTCCCAAACTGTTTTGTTGTCATCTAAATGATCACGTACCTGACCGACATAGGCAACCTTGACACTTTCGCCCAAATCAACCGAGCCAGTATCTGGCGTATCACGCTCAGTAATCATGTTAAATAGTGTGGTCTTACCCGCACCATTTGGACCAACGATACCAACGATCGCACCCGCTGGTACGTTAAAACTTAGGTTTTCATACAGCAAACGATCGCCGAATGATTTAGATATATCATTGATCTCAATAACTTTGTTACCCAAACGTGGACCAGGCGGAATATAAATCTCAGAAGTCTCATTACGTTTTTGGAACTCTGTTGAGTTCAACTCTTCAAAACGCTGTACACGAGATTTAGATTTGGCCTGTTGGCCTTTTTGGTTTTTACGAATCCACTCAAGCTCTTTTTTCAGCGCTTTAGCAAATGACTCTTCTTGCTTATTCTGTTGCTCTAGACGCGTGTTCTTTTGCTCAAGCCACTCAGTATAGTTGCCTTCGTACGGATAGCCATGGCCACGGTCAAGCTCTAAGATCCACTGAGCAACATTGTCAAGGAAATAGCGATCATGGGTAATGGCAACGATAGTACCGCTGTAATTCTGCAAGAACTGCTCTAGCCATGCGACAGACTCAGCGTCCAAATGGTTGGTCGGTTCGTCGAGTAATAGCATATCAGGGCGTGACAACAGTAGACGGCATAGTGCCACACGGCGTTTCTCACCACCTGATAGTTTGCTGACATCCGCATCCCATGGTGGCAGACGTAGTGCATCAGCGGCTTTTTCTAACTGATTGTTTAGGTTGTGCGCATCCCATGACTGGATAATATCTTCCATTTTGCCTTGCTCTTCAGCAAGTTTGTCAAAATCAGCATCAGGCTCAGCGTATTCAGCATAAATGGCATCTAGACGAGCGAGCGCGTCTAGTGCTTCGCGCATACCGTCTTCGACATTGCCGCGTACATCTTTGCTGTCATCAAGCTGTGGTTCCTGTGGCAAATAGCCAACTTTGGTACCTGCTTGCGCGCGCGCTTCACCGCTAAATTCAGTGTCGACACCAGCCATGATACGTAGCAACGTTGATTTACCTGAACCATTGATACCTAGGACACCAATTTTGGCACCAGGGAAAAACGATAGGTTGATGTTCTTTAGAATTTCACGCTTAGGGGGAACAAGTTTTGACACGTTGTTCATCGTGTAGATATATTGAGCCATTAACACTCCGATAGACTGCATAGAAGAGAACAGCAAATACCACTCAGCAATGATGCCAAGCGTGCTGTACCTCAAAATCAGGGTTACAAATTATAGGTTATTATCGCATTGTGACGCATACCCTGCAAGCTAACAGGTTGTTTTCCCCTTTGTTTTGCTACTTTTGGTATTAAGCCATCTACTTTAGTGATGTAAGTTTTCTAAAAGAGTCACTTAAAAGTTCGACTCAATACGCAAACCTAACATTCTGATTCATTAGTGTTTTATAAAAACCACAAAAAGTAGCATCAAAACTTTCGCAAATTTAATCAATAGTCGTTAGCATGTTAGGATAGCTTAATAGCGTTGGAGAAATAGTTTGGCGTTATTGTCTACAACATGACTAGTAAGCTACCGCATGACTGACAAGCTAACATCGAATGTGCAACATTCATTTCAATCACACTCACAATCATAAAGGTACTGGTAATATGGTCACCGGCTATCGCCCTGAAGTTATTCAACGTGCGTTTGTCGATTTTATCGGATCGCGCCTCCATCCATTTTGGTCGCTGACGACGCCGAAGCTCAGACTTGTTGCGCGTTATCCATTGAGCGATGATTTGATTGCACTCAGATTTGAGACCAATGGCGCCTTTAGACAGCAATCTTTTAAAGAGACAGAGAGTTGGCAAGGCGGTCAGTATCTTGATTTACGCGTGCTCATCGATGGCGTGTATCATCAGCGCAGCTATTCAATAGTAGGATTGGCAAACCAGCCATTATGGTGGTCAGATGATACCAATACAAAAGCAGCAAAAAGCCGTCGCCATACAGTGACTATCGCCGTTAAACCGCAAGGATTGATATCCAATTACCTTGCTGAGCAAATGCCGCTGGCTAGCATCGTTGATACGAGTGTGCCACTGGGTGGTTTTACTTTAGCAAAAACAAACTTAGATAGTAAAAGACTCAACCCTTTGTTATTTATCGCTGGTGGCAGCGGTATTACGCCCATGTTAGGGCTCATTACACAAGCGCTAGAGATCGGACATCCAGTGACTCTGCTGCATTATAGTCGTTCTGAACTGTCACAGCTTGAGTACCAGTGGCAACAACTAGGCGATGTACACTCGACCTTTACCTATCATCTGATTCGTACTGACACTCCTGCGACCTACTTGGCTGGTGAGCGCTACTTGAGTGCAGATAGCCTGACGGCACTAAATCTGCCTCTAGCAGACACAATAATATTTGCATGTGGCTCACAAACTCTCTTAGCTGGCCTGTACAAAGCGGTAGCAGAGATCAGCTTACTCGAGGGTATCCAGCTACGCGACAATATTATTGTAGAAAACTTCGGTAGTGCGTTACCTGATTTTGAGGGTGATAGTGACCAGATAGATCGACAGCCACAGACAGAAGCGCACACCGTTTATCTACGTGCACGTCAGCGACAGTTTAGCAGTAACACGACTTTACTACTGGCTGCTGAGAGCGCAGATCTACGCCTAGCCTACGGTTGTCGGCAAGGTATTTGCCAGCTGTGCCGCTGCAATAAAGTCAGTGGCGTGGTCAAAAACATCCAAACAGGTAAGCTCAGCCACGACGGCTACGAGTCTATCCAGACTTGTATCAATATCGCGATGACTGACGTGGTATTAGACGTTTAAGGCGTGTCATCATTTATGGTGTCAGACTTAAGATTTGTCCATTTTAAGCCGACTAAATTCAAAGATACGCTAGTTGATGACATACCTCAGAAGTATTGAAATGAAAATACGACCACTGACCCCTAACTATTGACCTCTTAAAACTAAAAAATAGACTGATGTTAACTCATATTGTATGCTAAAACTCAGATGACTTATTAAACCGGATCCAGTGCTGCTTATTCGTGCCGTTTCGGTTAAGGACTATTTATGCGCTTATTACCACCTATTACTCCAGCACAATCTGCCGTACCTACCTTGACGCCACTATCCGATACACAACGTGCAGCTCAAGGGCAGCTAGCATTAGCCCCAGAGATGTCTGACGCTCATAACGACGATAAAACAACCGGCAGTGATAACCCGACAAGTTTGCCATCACAGTCAGCTCGCTATCCAACACTGAGTAGTGCACCACTCACGAAAACACAAAGTGAGGCTTTAGGAGCAGAGCTAGATACTATCTATAAGAACGTGATGGATTCACTGGGCAGTGATGATGCTCGTTACATTCAGCGAATTTATGCCACTGTGGCCTACAGTGAGGTTGCCGCACGTGGCCTTCTTGCCGCAGTAGGACGTATGTCGTCGCGGCGCTCACAAGTAGCGACTTGGCTACTGGGCACGTCCTTACTGAGCTTTAGCAAGATACTAAACAATATGGAGCTTGGGCACAATGTCATGCATGGGCAATACGACTGGATGCAGCACCCGCATCTCAACAGTCAAAAATTTGATTGGGATATTGTCTGTCCTGCGCCATTATGGCAGCACTCTCACAACTACCTGCATCACACATTTACCAATATTGTTGGTCGTGATCATGATGTCGGTTACCATCTGATCAGGGTCACTGATGAGCAGCCATGGGTACCAGAAGACCGTTATAATTTACTCAGTACGGCAGGGTTGGCACTTGGGTTTGAGTGGGCGGTTGCTTTTCATGATATTCAGATTAGCGCAGATGAGTATGCGGATTCTCCTGAGCTGCACCAAATCATGCAACAAAAATCTCGTGCCCTATTTGCCAAAATCGGACGGCAAATGGGTAAGGACTATGTTGTATTGCCAACGATAGCAGCAATAACACTAGGACGCCGTAGCGCTGTGAGTACACTGAGTGGTAATGTCACAGCTAATGTTGTCCGTAACCTGTGGACATGGGCGGTGATTTTTTGTGGTCACTTCACTGAGCAAGCACATATCTACACCCGCCTCGATTCTGATGAAAGCAAAGGCGACTGGTACGTGCGGCAGATCCTTGGTTCTAGTAACATCAAGGGCGGCAAATGGTTTCATATTTTAACAGGCAATCTATCCCATCAGATTGAACATCATATCTTCCCTGATATGCCAGCCCGCCACTACGCTAGAATCGCACCGCAAGTACAGGCCGTATGTCAAAAATATAATCTGGCATACAACACTGGGCGCTTTAGCACACAGCTTCGACAAGTCTTAGGACGCATTCACCACTTTAGCAAACCTAGCGAACAAGAATGGCAAGCGTACCAGCAGTCGGTATCACGTACGGACAATGCTGCCACTAATGATGCTAAACCAGAGATCGAGGACGAAAGTGGACTCAGTCGGTTTTTGCCACCTGTTGTTCGTAAAGCCATCTCATACGCACGGTAATATATTTAGATTGTTACTCTGATAAATCGATGCCAGATGCTCACGCGCTTAGATTTTTAATGGCTTAGACAACTGAGTGCTTAAGTGATTGAAAAGTGCTTAGCAGAGACAAGACCTTAATAATGTTAACAATCACCCTATCGACCCTTACGGTAAGCGTCTAGAGTATTTAGTATCAATGTTACATAGTTATATATTCAATTAGCAAAATAGGATTCGATAGGTCCTTACTGCTAGCGCTTTAACACTTAAAGACCTTTAACCTACAATAAAAATCCGATAATAATAAATGGAGTTTATCAATGAGTAACCAAGTTTCTAAATCAGAATTAGATATTATGCATAATCAAGCAGCAAAACGTTTTGAGACATCTATTGACGGTCAAACTGGCTATATCAGTTATCAAGAGCGTGATAACACACTTGTCTACGATCACACCATTGTCCCTCAGCAGCTAGGCGGCCAAGGTGTTGGGTCTGCATTGGTTGTACATGCGTTGGACTATGCACGTGCGCAAGACAAGAAAGTCATACCACAGTGTTCATTTGTAGCCTCGTACATTAGCAAACATCCTGAGTATCAAGATTTGATCTAGCCTGTTGTCTATCATCGCGACAGTCTGTGCCAAACCATGGTTTTAACAATAAGAGATTAGGGTATGTCCCTAATTCAAACGTTTATCACTAAATGAACTAAAAATGGCTAAATTTTTGACAAATGGCGGCAAATAGCTGGTCAATATCTTGATATTATCTGCGTGATTTTCCTTATTTGTCTGCGATTTATCTCATTTTTATCATTATTTTTAAAATAGGGACATACCCTAGGAGACCTGCCCGCACATAACTGTTAATCAACCAATTCGACACAACAATAAAGGTCATTAATATGAGTAGTTTATCTGACAAACAAATCAATCTACAGCTAGAAGACCTTGCTGGTTGGCAGCGTGATGGTAATAGCATCGTCAAGACTTACCACTTTGCTGATTTTATCGAAGCTATGAGCTTTATGAATCAAGCAGCATTTCATGCTGAAGCACTCGAACATCACCCTGAATGGCGCAATACATACAACATAGTAGAAGTACGCCTGACCAATCAGGATACAGGCGGTATTTCTAGTTTGGATATTCGCTTAGCAAAACGAATGGAACATATCGTTCAGCCCAAACGTTTATAGTATTACGCCGAGCGCATTAATAAGTGATTTTTTGAGTTAGACATAAAAAAGACCCTAATGTTAGGGTCTTTTTTATAATTATGAATTTCTTAAAATAATAAGCTTTTTTTACATTTTACGACTAACGAATGCGACGATAAATAAGATGACCGCAACGGCTAAGAAAATGTATGCCAGATTAGCAGATAGTCCTGCAACACCGCCAAAACCTAATAAACTTGCTAATAGTGCAACTACTGCGAAAATGATAGCCCAACGAAACATAATTTTCTCCTAAAATAATTATTAAAAACCAGATAGTAAACTTTATATAGCATCCATTTAACTTCTTGTTTTTTTGATACCAGTCATATCTGCTTACAAACATAGATTAGCAATATTTTTTTCTAAAGAGCGTACACTTTGGTAATGATATCGGTAGGTTATGTAAACTTTGTAGCAACTCCTGGTATTTTTTCTTGTCTTAATAATTACGTTATTCGGGATTATTCAATATCTTTTGATAATCTACTTATTGATTTATAACTGTACGCTTTAGAACTATATGCCTACTAGAAATATAGATAAGTAGCATTAGGATAGATGCCCTAACTGTTTTACGAAACAGATGTTTGGCAATGAAAACTGTAGCGACTCCATAAACTCCTAACCTATTTAAACCACTTGGTTTATAGTTTAAGGTCACATGATCACTCACCCTATTAAGGATAATACCTATGAATACCGAAACGGACACCGCAAAACCATCAAAACAAAGCAACACTGATAACCGCCCTTATGCCGTTATCTTGTATGGCGCAACGAGCTTTGTTGGTCAAATTACTGCTCACTACCTAACTAACTTTTTGTCTAATGCAAAAAATAAAGATGGCTCTAATATCACTTGGGCGATTGCAGGGCGCGACGAAGACAAGCTAAATACACTACAGTCAAAGCTTGAGAGCAAAGTAGACATTATCATTGCCAATAGCAAAGATCCTGCCAGTCTCGATGACATGACAAAGCAGACACAAGTTATCATCTCAACCGTTGGTCCCTATCTAAAATATGGTGAGCCACTGATAAAATCTTGTGCTGAAAACGGTACTGATTATGTCGACCTTACCGGTGAGGCAATTTTTATTAAAGATATGATGGACAAGTATCAAGATACTGCCAAACAAAGTGGCGCACGTATCGTAAACTCTTGTGGATTTGATTCTATCCCATCAGATTTGGGCGTTTATTTCTTACAAGAAAAGGCGAAAGAAAAGTTTGGTGAAACTTGTAATGTGATCAATATGCGCGTAAAAGCGGCAAAAGGTGGCATCTCTGGTGGAACGATTGCCTCGATGGCGTCGATCTTTGAAGAAGCTGGAGAAGATAAATCACGCCGTAAACAAGTCGCCAACCCTTACTTGCTGAATGACGACGCAGAGGCGCCCAATGTACGTCAAGACAATGTCAGCAAACCAAAGTACGATAGCAACCATAAACGTTGGTTAGCGCCTTTTGTGATGGCGACCATTAATACGCGTATTGTCCATCGCAGCAACCAACTACTCAGTTATGAATATGGTCGCGATTTCAAATATGACGAAGCCATGTGGATGCAAGATGGCGTTAAAGGCAAACTATCAAGTTATGCTATGAGTGCAGGGTTGCTGGGTTTCGCTACCGCCATGATGATCAAGCCAAGCCGTGAGTTGTTATCTAAGCATGTCCTTCCTAAGGCAGGGTCAGGCCCGTCTAAAGATGAGCAAGAAAACGGCTATTTCGATATTCGTCATTTTGGAAAAACGGCTAAAAATGACACTATCACTGTCAAAGTCACAGGTGATAAAGACCCTGGTTATGGTAGTACCTCTCGTATGATTGCACAAGCAGCATTGTGTCTGGCACAAGATGTGAGTAAAGAGGACGTCGGCGGTGGATTTTGGACACCAGCTTCTGCAATGGGGGATAATTTGATATCTCGTCTAGAAGAACACTCAGGTCTGAGCTTTGAGGTTCTCGACGGCTAGTCGCTCGAACAATTTTTAAATAGCGATGGGTTAACGCTTATTACTTTTATGACCGTATCTTGGTAACAAGGTACGGTTTTTTAATGGCTGCACGTTTATCAATTTTGCAGTGCATGTTAACAAATACTAATACCGTACTTTTTTAGTAAACAATGTTGCGGCTTTTCGATTTTTTAATACATTATGCTACACATTCCTAGCGTAATGTCACAGCCATAACTGAGGCAGTACGCTAGGATAAAACAGGTCACAAAATCCGTTCTATAGAAAATAAAAAGAGACATACAGAAAGGCGCATCAAATTTATAGCGGAAATTTAAAAACAGTTTTGACATATAGTCAGTTCTTTTTAAATAAGATACAATCATTTTAAAGCAAGCGAAATAGCAGAAGAACAAATGACCTATTCAGCAGATTTTCGAGCACAAGTGATTAAAAGTGTCAAAAACAAAGACATGAG
>NZ_JAMYEB010000022.1:0-27011 GCF_033790785.1 Psychrobacter sp. PP-21
GGATAGTCATTTGCTGATTCAATGAGCATGCGAACGGCGCGTTCTTTAATCTCAGGAGTGTAGTTTCGTGTTTTCATTGTCGTATTCTCTCAGAATGTTGAGTCTCCGACAATCCCGGGGCGGTTCAACTCGTAAGACTGCTTTTCATCACAAAGCTGCTTTACTTGAAATTGGACTATCTCTCTCCAACCCTTCTTAGTTGATTTTTCCGAACTATCGGGCTGATACTTATATGCTGCAAGTGAGAGTTCTGGAAAAGAGTGTACAGGATAGCCGTCTTCTTGAAAGCGAGCTTCTATACTCCCCATCAACTCCAAATAATCATCAGAACTGCAGCGTTTATTAGGACCAGTGGTATTAATCTCGATGTTAAGTTTTTTGTTAATATAGTTCTTGGATTGACTGTCTAAAGTTAAGAAATTCCAGGGACGAATCCAATAAAGCCCCATAGTGAGGTTCCAAGCCACACCATAAACTTCCATTGCTGTATCATAAGCATCGGCAAAGTGGGCAAATACCTCTTCATCTCCATCTTCTAAATCTGCAAATGATATGGCACGAGCAAAGACTTCCCATAGATTATCTATATCGTCTGACTGACGCTTATAGCTATAGCCAAAAAACCAGGCTGACTGATTATTGACGAGAGGAATGCCATCAAACGACTTTGGAACTGGCTCTAACACTCCAATTAAATCAGCTAACTCTTTAGCAATGATTTTTCGGTTTTCATCAGTCAGACCACGGTTAAAGATAGCAAAGACTGTAAATGGACATATATCTTTTAATGGGCCCCCTACAATACCCTCCTCATACTGATCATCAAGAACAGACATAGCGTCTACTTTTTCAGAGACCTTATGAATACCGGCTATGAGTTCCTCGCGGCGATAGCGAAAGGCAAGAAGTTTATTCGAAAACTCTTCATAAAACCTTGTCCAGCCAAAAGAAGAATTCTCTTCTATATTATCTCCAAATCTTTCACGCCAGAACGGATAATTACGGAATCTGTCGATATCTTGTTCTTTTCCATGGAATGTGAAGTTTACTAAATCAATCTTCCTCCAACTATCTGGGGTAACCTCCCAGATCGTATTGCGACTGGTGAAAAAATACCATTCTCTTAAAGTAGCTTCTTTATCCCAGTTTACTTTAAGGGTTTTTCCATCTCCTAGGTTTTCTACTACGGTACCTATCGCTTTGATTGCCATCACAGAAACGGTATGACCTCGGTTATCAAAAGGCAATCCATTTTTTCGAGTGTAAGCTGATTTGATAGCAATTTTTTTACCAGCCTTCATAAACTTTATTGAGTCAATCGGTTTGGCTTTAGGATGTAACTCCCAAATACCTTCTTCAATAAATCGCTCAGTATGGTCTTTACCATCGTATGTAGAACCAACAAACCAATATGATTTAGAACTATCTATTTCTGAATTTTGACTCATTTATTCACCTCTAATTAAAATGGTTCATGTTTTTATAAAAACTTGAACCATTTGTATGTTTTCTATATAAGAAATTTATTAATACTCTGTATTCAACTACTTTTTCTGTTGAAAAGCTTACTCAATAAATTGACTGAATAAGTTCTTGAGTGAGCTCTACATTTAGTTTCAACATATCATAAGCAAGACTATGCTTACTTGATAATAGCTTGTCCAGTTTAATCTCAAACGTCTCAAAACCAGTTGCTGCAATAGGTGGATAGTACACGTAAACCTCTTTATCTTTCCCAATTCGGTAGGCTCTATCAGTTGCTTGATCTTCCTTGGCTGGGTTCCAACTACGTGTATAGTGGATCATATGATTCACTTTTTGGATATTCATACCAAAGCCAACGGTCACCGTGGATAAGGTAATTACATTGAAGCCGTTCACTTCTTGGAACTTATCAATAATGCCTTGTCGGATTAAGCCTTCTTCTTGAGCAATTTGAATCTCCATTCACTGCAGTAACATTTAATCCAAATTGCTCAAGGAGAAGGCATTTTACAGCTGTAATATACAAGAAGGCAGTATAAAACTTAACTTAGACCTAGCTAGAAACCACTGCTTTGTTTGGGGTATATAATTTTGCATGAATTGCTACACTTCAAATAACGGCAGCACAACGATAGATTTAAGGCCCTGTTCGACACTCACATGCCTGATTGGCGATCTAGACGAGATTTACTCAACCAAATGCCATTGAACCAAGAAAACTGGAAACATCAAGAGTAGTGATTTAATTATAGACTAACGCTTAGGTCTAAGCCTATTCAATCCTCAACATATATCGCTTTTAACTGAAACGAGTTAGGCTCATCAGTCATACTTGATCGATAATATATAGACTCACCAGTATTAGATAATAATCCTTCGACAGCATCTCCTATGTAAGCAAAAGCTTCTATTGGTAAGCTTTGCTCGCTCTCCATGCCAATCAACACCCCTTTGGTATCACAAGCTTTTTCAAGTTGGCCAATTAGCTGGTATGTAGCTGTTTTTACCATATCTAACTCAGCCTCACCTGTAGCACTTGAGTGCACAAACTGAAAGGAATTACCACACTCAAGCAAGTCTATAACATCTGCCATATCTATGCCGATGATAGTACTTGCAGAAGCTACATCAAGCAGTTCGACGACATCATTTACTTCATTAGGCTGACACTTAATGACTGCTTCTACAATATCTAAGCTTTCATAGTTATGATCATCTGTTTGTAAACCTACTAAAATATCAGCCTTTACTTTCTGTTTTAGCTCAAACAGTGCCTGCTCACTCCATTCATCGTTCATAATAAAACAACTAATGATAGCTGGTGGAAAACACTCTGTGTTTGATCGATATAAAGCAGCACAAGGGGTATCGTCTATTTGCGAGTTATCGAGCTGATATTTCATGGGTATACTCATTTATAATTATAACTTTTCATTCAATAGATGGTTATCATTTAAAACCTGAAACACTGTGTCCATTTCTTCCAAGATTTTATCGCCCATCGTGCCTTCATTTATCATTAACCATGCCTCACTCGAACCTTTCCAGTCTTGCGGATCAAAGTAGTAGTAAGCAGGCCACTGAGCAGAAGAGCTCACTTTTTTATCAGTTAGCATCGTATTCAGTACCGTTTTCATACTTTCTGCATGTGGACACGCTTTGGCGGCTTCTACAGAAGTGAACTTAATTCCTAGGATTGGACGATCAAACCCTGCATTATCAAACTCGAAACAAACCCATGCCTTATTATAGCCAGGAATTATGAATCTAATCTGTTCGTACCTTCTGCCCTCGCCGATATAACTAGTATCTAATTCGTAATCAGTTTTTTTATATTTTGCTAATAAATCTATTTTTAGCTTAGCTATCAGCTCTTTCTTCATTCGATCTACAGTGTTAGATACCTTGATACTGGCATCAATAGTAGCTGCATTCTGTTTAATGATATCTAAAATTGCGTTGTCTTCATTCATATCTTCTATCCCCATAAAATGTTTTTGAATAAACTTAGTTAGCTGTGCCATAAATTCACTGACACTATGATTTTGGCATTCTACTTGACACGCTTTGAGCCAACTAATCAGACCGCTAAATCTAAGATGACTATATTGATTACCGATTATCCAATCTTCTAAAGTTGTAGTATCAACGCTATATTCGCTTGGTACGTCATTATTTTCGTTTAGATAAACAAGATGCCAATGCTTGTGTTTTCTATTTTCAAGTTCAGTAGCGTAATCTTTCATTTGGTCAAGCTGATCTGTTGCATAAGGTTTGTTTTCGATACAAATACCATAGCTGTCATCACCTACCTGACATCTTAAGTAAATATCCATACGACGCTGGGTGTTACTTTTTCCCGTTATCTCTTCAAGAAAAACTTCTGTTTTCTCAAGGTTATTAAGAAAAACCTGCCAGTTATCGTCTTTATATATAACAGGTAAACAATGCTCAATAAACAACCTTAAAAAGCTTTCCTGTTGAGCATGACTGCCATTTGGATCAAGCAGAGCTGCCAAAATACGACTAAGTCCTAACTCATCGGTACTAATATAATCAAAAGTACTGAAGTCTGGAGACAATTGACGGCTATAAAGTGCTTGCGCAGTCTCTAAAGCATTAATCTTTTGCCTCACATCATTTATCAAACTTTGCACGGTACTCATACTCATCTATCCTCTTAAAATCTCACTCGATTTTATTCACTTATATTTCTGTTAATTGATTTGCTTTAACATATTGATAGTGTTTATATCGTAACTGCCAGCGTAGAACTGATATAAGAGTTGCTCAAATACACACTTATTACCAGCGGCAAAAGCGAATAACGTTAGCGAAGATTGCAGCTTCAAGTTGTCCGGTGAACCAAAGATATCTAAAGCGCTTTTATCAGGGTGCAGTTGCAATAATTCAGCACACTCTATTAACCGTATTCCAAGGACCTCATGCTGCAAATACGCTTTTGCTTGCTCCAGATTCTCTATTGCAAAGCGTCGAGACATTTTGCTATGCCCTAACCCTTTCACCTGTGGAAAGATAAACCACATCCAATGTGTGCGCTTATGACCTTGAGTCAGCTCTTTAATCACTTGTGAATAGATAGCATCTTGAGCTTGAATAAAATCATCAAACAAATCTTTATCTGTCGTTGTCATTTCATGCACTCCTTGTACTTTAGGCAATAAGCGTTTGCCTACCTGCCACACTCACAACGTAGCTCAAACTATATTTGTATTTAATGCTAGGCTAACCTGCCACATATATCGCGCCCATCCAGCAATGGTCAGGTTTATCAATCATCCTATTGCCGTAAAACACTTCTGCATCATCAGCAATCCAACTTTCAACAGCAGTTGTGACGCTAAAGAACTCATCAAGAGATAGCTTACGATCGCTTTCAATATCAAGCATCATATACTGGGTACTAAGACCTTCAAGAATTTGATTGAGCAGATGATTAACGGTACTCTTTATTTGTTCTGAATCTAGTATGTCCGTTGCCCTAGCCTGTATAAAATTGGCAGGCTTTTCAGCCCCGCAAGATTTTTTGATGTCATTAACATCTATACCAACCTTATCACGATCAGATAATACTGATTCAAACACGGTTTTTACCTGCCCGACTTCATCAGCTTTGCAAACAATAATACCGTCTATAACCTCGAACCTATCAATGTGCTTATCTGTGGTTTGTAGCGCAAACAATGTGCAACCGACTTGTTGTTGTAAATCTAGCAATGATTGTTCATCCCAACCATCTTCGATAACAATAAACCCAACCTCAGACAAGAGGTAGTTATCTGCCTGCGGCGTATATAAAGCAGTTAAAGGTATGGGCTCTATCTGAAGCTCATCATTACATTTTTCATTGATGTCGTTTTTTAAAGTCTGTTTATCTTCAAAAATACTATCTGCTGTCATACTCGGTTCCTCGTTAAAGTGAAATCGTTAATTACGGTTATAAAGCTGCATCCCACTTTCTAGGCGTTCAAGAATAACTGCCTTTAGCTCTGATGGTTCAATGACGACCGACAATTGCGACATACTTACCAGCCAATCTTGCAAACGAGTCGTATTAGCAACTGTAGCGCTGACTTGATTCCAAGTGTCATCGATAATAGTAATTTGCTGATCTATCGATAAGGGACGCTCATAAAGATGCTGACAGGCAAATTTCTGTACTTTTAAAACCAAATTGATTTCAATATTTTTACCAAACTCTAGCTTGCCCAGCTTCTGTAAGCTATCTAATGTAAAAATGTCACGCCCTACCCAGTCAGGTATTGGCTCATTTATTACGCTAGCTCGGGTAATACGATTGACCGCAAAGTTGCGATGCTCCTCTAATAGTTTATTATCATCGATATGATCATTTACTGGATTGAAGCCTGTGAGATAGATCATATTGTCAATAAAGATCAGTCCTTTGGGATAAACCACTCTTTGAGTTGGTTTTTTCCCCCATTTATTTTGATAGCTTATTCGTAATTGACGATTCTGTAGCAGAGCCTGATGAATACTTCCAATCACCTCACTATCAAGCTTTGGCGCTTGCACGATACTAGGTAAGGTGATGAGATGATCTTGCCATTGTCCTAGCGGACTTTGGTGAAATTTATCTTTATCCTGTCGACGTAATTGAGTGAGCTTGTCTGTGATTCCTTGTTTAAAAGATACTGGTAAGTAGTTTGCGGTATATTTATCCAGTATCTCCCAAAAGAACAAAGTTTGCTCGTTAATAACATCGATGCTAAAGCTGGATTCAATATAAAACCTTGCTGTCTTGCCACTGATATTCTTGCCCCATGCTGGCACCCGAATTAATGCGTCACTATAGAAAATATCGTTAAAGACTTGGTTTAAGCCAATCAGATCGTTCTCTAAGTTTTTGCGCTCATTTGTATAATTGTCATCATTATCACCGTAGTTTTGCATAAGCTCCGTTAGTGACACAGCATCCGCTTCACTCCGAGGAAGGCTTTGATATAAAGCAAACAGACGTGTTGACTTTGTATAGCTGGCGATAGGATGTGCAGGCATAGTAGCTTCTCTATTAGACTGATGAAGTAATCAATTTATTATTAAAATACATTTTCAATCAAAACGAACCAAAATTGCAGTGCCATTGTCATAAGCATTGCCATCGGAGTCATAAACTTGATTCTTAAGATTGATTAGCCAAGCTTGTAAATCGGTTTCAGCATTGACAAGTTGCCAATGACGACTCGGCACCAAGTCATGAATACCATCCGTACAAACCAAGAGACAGTCGCCACTATTAATATCAATCTTGCAAGAGCTGTCTTTTGGTGCTTCACTGCTTAGATAACTGTCATCAGCCGTTAATGCAAAGCATTCAGTAATACTATATAGACTCCCCGCCATTCCTTCTCGGTTATAGTCAGCGAACTTCGCTTGGCGACCTTGCTCTTGCGCTTTCTGGTCAATGAGCTCATTCAATAGATTATGATCGCGTGTCAGACACTGCCATTGTGTCGCGCCTTTAGGCAGACAATAAACACGACTGTCACCCACATGCGTTATCGTTGCCTTTATTGTTCCATCACTATTTAACTCTCCAACCACCATTGCGAGGGTTGCCGCGGCACCATGACGCTTAGATGAATGCTTGGTTTGATTAATCAGCTGATAAATATCTTCTGAAGTAATACTCTTCTGATTAACCCACAACCGTCTGATTGCTTTTACCACCGCTTTTGAACAGTGCTGCGAGTGATTAGAGCTTGCCACGCCATCAGACACTGCTAGGCAAAATCGTAATGCAACTGGTGTCACTGCCATCACACCTAGATCTTCTTGATACCAATTATCTAAAAAGAAAAAAGCGTCTTGCTGCAGGTTATTACTGGCATTTCCTAGAAAGGTAATTGCACAGGTCTGTGCAATAGAAGGAGTTTCTTTTAAAGGACAATGGTCAAG
Source organism: Psychrobacter sp. PP-21 (assembly GCF_033790785.1). Classification (NCBI taxonomy): domain Bacteria; kingdom Pseudomonadati; phylum Pseudomonadota; class Gammaproteobacteria; order Moraxellales; family Moraxellaceae; genus Psychrobacter; species Psychrobacter sp. PP-21. The sequence continues at coordinate 7,426 of NZ_JAMYEB010000022.1, forward strand.
AGGAGCAGGAGCAGGAGCAGGAGCAGTCATGATGGTAAGCCTATATGTTTGTCATAAAGGCTAGTATATCTGACTACCTATAAAATAATTTTCTAGGTTACATTTGCTGAGGTTTTCGTTCAAATGAACTTCATTTTTATATTGAACTAATGTTTGTATATACAATAGATTGTTGCTAATATGTAACCATTTTATTTCATCGGACATATGTTATGTATCAGAACAAATTTTTTCTTTTGAGTGCTAGCTTAGTAGCCATGGCAAATTTATCAGGCTGTGCAGAATTAAGCACATTAACAAAGGATTTTAGTACATCTGTTGGTCAAGGCGTCTCTACCATAGTCAAAGATATTAACACCAGTATAAACACATCTACTTCAGTACAGTCTCAAAATCAGAATGCTGCTTCGATTCCTCCGACAGATATGGTTTTTTTAATGGGTTGGATGGAAGATGGTTGTCAAGGTAGCATCGCACCATATAACAAAATTTCAGATCGTTATTATGCCTTTAAAGACACCGTGATTGATATGGATAACTCACGTGCCCAGCCTTATTCACAATGGTCACCAGAATATCGTGATCAGATTCAAAATGTTATAAAAAGTACAGATGGATCCTATGTAACTTTCTCACTGCCATTGAAGAATGCCTATTATAGAAAACAACCCTTAAAAGCTATAGAGATTGGCTACCGTGAGGGAACTGAAGGCGCTCATGCAAAATTAGTCTTTGCTCAATCTGCGAACGTTACCGCAGTTGTCTCAAACTTTAAAACTCGCAAAGTCGAAGGTATGGGAGGTATGTACAATAGTGGCGCTACCTATAACGCTAAAGAAAGAAGTCTAAACTGTGAACTTTAGGCCAGTGCTCATTAAAACATACAACAAGTAATTCTAATTTCTGACGTATCTTCATTAAAAATTTGTTTATTAAAACATATATTCCTACATCATTACTGTGTTTTGAACAAACAATATTAGAAAGTAAAAAGGACCACTAGGATGTTACGAAAAAAGGTGATTACCTTAACAGTTATAACAAGTCTCTTATTTATTGGTTGTAGTAAAAGCGAGTCTGTTCCAAATACTAGAAATGCTAACGACGATATCAGTATCAAATCAACCAACGTAGAAGATGCGTCAAATATAGAGCCAAATATAGAAGTAGCACCAGAAACGGAAGAGACATCAACCATAGATTCTGTTTCTAAACTGGTTCAATACGTAGTCCCCAATGGTGAGTACTCAGAACAATGCGGGTTCAAAAACAACGAAGGTAAAATCGTTGCAAAAGCAGAATATGATTTCTGCGGCACGTTCCATGAGGGTATGGCCTATCTACTCAAAAAGAATCTAAAGTCTGACTCTGACGGAGGCTATTACCTTGGATACACTAATGGCTCAGGTGAGCTTGTGATTCCGGTGAGTATCGAAGCAGATTATGGCTGGATGTTAGATGCTAGAAACTTTAGCGAAGGCTTGGTCGCTATTTTAAATAAAGACCAATGGGGATATATGGACAAAGAAGGCAGAGCTGTAATCCCCTTTGAATTTGACAGCGCTAGCGACTTTATTAATGGCATTGCCACAGTATCGAAAGATTATAAATATGGTGCGATTGATCGTTCTGGTAAAGTGGTACTTGAGTTTAAATACAGCCACCTTGGTGATTTTAAAGAAGGCCTAGCATCCTTTAGTCCAATGAATTCAGATAAGCAAGGCTTCATTAATACAAAAGGTAAAGAAGTCATTGCCCCAATCTGGGATCAAACAATGCATTTCGCTGAAGGACGAGCTGCTGTTGCTAAAGGCGACTATGAAAACGCCAAGTGGGGATTTGTTGATACCTTAGGCAAAGTCATCATTGAACCCAAATATGATGGCGTCTTCGTTGATCCAGGTGGGGATTCTCCCGATGTCATCGGTGGCTACTTTGAGAATGGCACTATAGATGTTTATCAAGAGGGCGAAAATGGACAAGTAACGGCTATTACTATTGATAAGAATGGCAAAGAGCTGAAACGTGAAGACTATGCCAGCACCTTAGATGTACTAGATTCAATGTATAACTAGACTACAAGAAAACCTCTAAAGTATTTAGTTGTTTAGAGCGATGTTCTCATTCAATAGGAATAGTCATCTAAACCTTTTCTGATTTAAGCCCTTATTTGCTAAGGCTTTACCAGAAACTACCGTTCGTCGGATCGATATTTAGATGCCAAATTAGTCGATATAATTTCAAATACAAATCGAGATCAACAAAAGCTTTAATTATAAGGAATGCAACTCATGACTTTGCCCCCTACCCGTTTGCTACCCCTAGCCACTGTACTAACTTTTGCTACGTTTATTCTTCCCGCTCAGGCTTACGTAGATAACTGTAAACCGCCTAAGACAAATTATGCTGAAATTGCTTGTACCGCAGATAGCAAATACTTTGTCGGGTACAACTCTGATTATAGTGTTAGAACCTTATTAGATGAGCAAGGCAAAGCGCTAGTAAGCTCAAAAGGCTATGACGATGTAGACTACTACGGTATTAGCAATGGCGTCTTTGCAGTGATGAAAAACAACAAAGTCGGCTATATGAATACCCGAGGTAAGCTTGTGGTACCAGCCATCTACGACAATATGCGAGACCCTAATGATAAATACGATGAGTCATGGTCTGAGCCCGTATCTGACGGGCGTATATTAGTCTCTAAAAACGGCAAACTGGGTATTATCGATACGTCAAACAAAATTGTCATGCCCTTTGCTAATAAATACTCTTCTATAGAGTCATTTAGTGAAGGTATGGCACCCGTAATGTCAAAGTCTTATAAATGGGGCTTTATTAATAAAGACGGTAAAGAAGTTATTACACCTCAATATGACGGTATAGATGGTAATTTTGGCGGCGTTTATGGCTTCTCTCAAGGCTTAGTTGGTATGAAAAAAGGTAAGAAATGGGGCTATATTACCAAAACTGGTAAAGTCGCTGTACCTTTCGTATACGATGAAATACGTCCGTTTAGTGAAGGTCTCGCTGGTGTATTAAAAGATGGTAAATGGGGGTTTATTAATGGTGCAAACAAAACTGTGATTCCTTTTAAATACTCTGATAGTAATGTCGAACGATATAGTTCTAATTTTATGGGGGCCACTTATTTTATTTTTAATGAGGGTACAGCACAAGTTGCGACCATCAATCAGAAACAGATATGCATTAATAAATCAGATAAAAAGATAGCCTGTCAATAGATTGATACTGCTTTAGCAGCTCAAACTACTTCTCTTAATCTGTGTCTTTAGTATCACGATTTAACATCTTTTTAATTTTAAGGAACTTTTTATGCAGGCCAATCATATTTTATCTATATTCGCAATAAGTAGCTTAATGGCTATATCGGGATGTTCTGAAACCCCTTCAATGGAGGAAACGACAGAGGTCACTACTCCTGAAGAAACAGTGCCTGCAGAAATAGTCGCTACTGATTCAACGACTATTGCTGAACCTGTAGTAGAGACTGAAGAAGTAGAAACTGTCGAAGTTATTGACGAAAACCCGCCTAGATTTGCTAACGTTACTGACTATTTGGCATTGAAATCTAATACAGATTGGAGTTGGGATTCGCTAGCAGATACTCCTGATATTAAGGAGTGGTATAGCAAAACGCCTACCAAGAACGAATACTCACCCGAGGATCCTAGTTATTCTATTAGAGGAGGTCTTGACGATTATGGTGGCATGGTAGTTTATGGTACCAAAAAGCAGCCAGAGATAATAACTATTGGTTCAGGTCAAGCGGTTATGGAAGATGAGACTGGCAGCGCTGTATATAAACTCGAAGACATATTTAGAGCCAGCGAGCTTACCCGAGTGAAATCGAACTGCGACACAGGCGAAAACGAGCTATTTTCACAACAATTTTATAAATGGCAAAAGCCAGGGTATCAACCGCTTTATATCTACTCAATCATAGATCATGCCAATGCAGGTACCTCAAGTGATGTTGGTATTGCCAAAAGCTTGGATAAGTTCTTTGAATCTGATTATAGTAGCGCCCTTATGGACTTAAGAGCTTTAGATGCTGACTATAATGATATTACTTGCACCTTTGATCTTTAATATCTTTTTAATTTTAAACTTAACGGAATGAACGATGAAATCAAAAAATACGTTATCTGTGTTGGTTATTAGCAGCTTTATAGCATTATCTGGCTGTACCGAAAGCAAAACGATAGGTAGTACCGTAGGGAAAGGAGCCTTGAGTCTTGTTGATAGTTTTGCGATAGGTGTACAAAAAGGTATTGATGAATCTTTCTTAGGTAATAAAAATAAAGCAGTAAGCTCTGCCAACAATGCCAAAACGTCTACCACCATCGCCCCAAAAGCATCAAACACTATTACAAGTAAGGATATGGTTTACTTATTCGGTGGGATGGAAGACGCTTGCTCGGGTGAAAACCCAGCTTACAACGGTGTAAGGAAAAACTTGTCCGTATTTACCGAGAGTTTTCAAGGTAAAAAAGGGTATGATAATTTCGTCAAACCTAGATCTGAATGGTTACCAGAATATCGTGACATGATCAAAGAGATTAGATATAGAGATTTTTACGATAATGAATTGGCTGGTGACTTTGGTGAGTACAAAGTGATATTCGAGGACGGTGTAAAATACCGTGGTCAGCCTTTAAAGCAGTATACTTACAAATATAGAAGGGAGTCGCACGGCGGCGTTGAAAGCCTTAAATTCTCATCTAGCGCCAATGTAATGACCATCTGGCCGAATTTCAAAACCCGTACTGTGGATAACTGGGGAGACATGATAAACATGGGCGCAGTCTATACACCGCAAACAAGAACTATTGCCTGCGAGTTTGAATAAATTGATCACCATTCTGCCTATAGATTAGTGAGTATTCATCTTTTACAGTCTAATTTATTTTAGGCTGTAATTTTTCATTTCACCTTTGAATTTTTTCAATTTGTTTGACTATACTTTCACTTAGGATACATTCTCACCTTTATCGCTACTTTCAAACATACAGACATGTTCTAGCGCTTTGGAAGTAATAATAAACTCATCTATCTTTGGTATAAATGAGGCTCGCATTGACAAATTTCTTGCAAGCCTAGATGAATTTCTTGTAATAAAGCATTTTTTATTCTCTCACCCTAAGTTTGGCGATTATGCCAAAAAATATTTTCTTAAACCAATAACAAACTTTATCGAGGTGTCGATATATTAGCATTGCAACAATAGTCAATACCACTCCTCCTACAGTTGTATTAGCTGTGATTACATCCTTAGTTTCAATATTCTGAAAATACGTAAAATTAGTACCCCAGAGGCTCAAGAGCGATAACATACCGGTGGCAAAAATACCCAAAGTACCTATATTTTTATTATGTCTTTTCTCTATATCTACTTCTATTGCCTCCATAGCAGAGCTCAAATAACTATTAACTTGAGTCAGGTCTTCAACCAACTCATCCATTAGCTTTTCGCTTTCAAATGTCAGTCGCCAATTATTGTAATAGGTATTATGCAGCTGTAAATGACTGGCTTGGGCAAACCGATACTGCAACCGAAATTGTAGAATCTGCTGCCTATAAGTTTTCAAAATTTCGATGGTATCTTTATTGCCTTCATCAAATCTTATACTAGGATTGATATCACCATTTAACTTAAACAGATAGATAAACTCAATATAGGCTATCAACGTCATTGGCCAGTAGGCTGTTTTTAGTTTGCTACTTATAAAACTAGATACAAAGGTGACATCTTCTTCTGCAGAATCTGATGTAAGTACTACAGCGCCACCTTCAATGCAGGTGTAATAAGTGATATTTTGAAAAGGTGTAAAAGCATTCTCACTATTATCAACTAGCCTAGTAGCTCTATGATCTTTGGTTTGCCGGTGTGCCAGACATTTCACCAAGCCAATAGCGTCAGCCTCAGATATTCTTTGATTGTCCGATAGTTCGATCGAGTTATGCAGTCTTAGGGCTGTATAACTAAAATACCTGTTCAAACTTAAAGGTTCAAAAGCACCCATATAAGATTCGAAATCTGAGCTTACGCTACCCTCACTACTTAAGCCAACACAGGCCCCAATTAAGTTAAAAAGCTCAAAACTATTATCTGGCTCTCCTTCTACTTGAGAACGGTATATCATAGCCCCTAATCTACTATCTGAACTCTTATGCTTGACTCGAGTAATACCATTTACGAACTCTTGCAAACCATTAAAGCCATGGCGTTTTATGAAATTACGACAAGGTACGGCATCGACTTCAAACACACCTATACCCAAGTTATATAGATTCAGACGAATCGATTGATTGCCAAGGCGCCATGGGATAACAGATATAGACTCAGCTGAATCATCGAAACGCTTTAGCGCATCGTCAGACAATCTCAGTGCTAGCCCAGGACTTGTCCCATCAGTATTATGATATTGGTTTAATATATCAGCAGCGCCTATGGACAGCTGATAACTTTTCGATAGTTCAACATCCATGTCTTTTGTAGTTAATATGCGAGCCACATGGGGATACAAGTCACTGGATAAGCTTGAGTCGTCAAACTGAATTTTTTTCCATAAACCACTGTTACCGACAAAACTACTACTATCAATCGTCAATAATGGTAGTCGGCTCTGCGCTAATTTAGCCAAGGCAAACTGCTCTATTCGGTCGCTAACGTCAGTTAATGTGTCAGAGAACTTAAACGGTAGCAGTAACTTTATCGAAACCTCTTCGATATCGTAATTTTTAACTTTATCAAAAGCGTCCACACGTCATTCTCTTTAGCTGAAAAATCCATTTATATTAGCTCAAACTATCATTACAGAAGACCATTACCTGTTTTATTCTTTAACAAAGCTGCCAACTGCGAACCTGACTTAAGTTTTTCTATATAAGTACAGCCTTTATTGTCTGGCTTCCAGTGTTTGCAGCGCAAATAATATTGATCTAACAGACCTACCCCATTCTTTTTTTTCTGTAATACCATAGGTTCAGCATGAATGGGACAACATACTATATTTATGCCCTCGCTACGCGACTTTAGATCAGACTGTAAATCATCCATCCTTTCAGTGATTAATTTTGAAGTATCTTCATCCTGAATAATGGTTGTGAACTCATCAGCTGTTAAACTGAACTCAGGAGCGCTAGTATCTGTCAGTAATGAATAATCTTGTTTTGTCAGACGCTCTCTATAGTTACAAAGTCGGATGTTTTTATCTATGAAGTACCACCCTGTACACCCCCAAAAAAAATCATTTGGTCTTACTTGCTCCAGATCGCGACTCCATTGCAACTTCATCACTCTCGCACATTTTGGGCAGGTCTTACCCAAAGTATCCGCAAAAGCATTCCACTGCAAAACATGGGTAGTTTCTAAATCAATCTCTACTTTGTTGATTAAAGCTTCATTTTGTAAGAAAGTATCGGCAGCTATAACCTGCCTTTGCTCATCTATACCCGACTTTAGCTCTTGGCGTCTTTCATTAAGAATCCTAAGCCGCCTTTTTTCAGCGTCACTCAAATAACCAACATCTACATACCGCTCTCTTAAACGTAGTACCTCTGCGTTTAAATCATGAATCTGATCTTGTTTTCTGTTGCGCTCTTGATAAACGGTCTTGGGTTCGATCTTTCTAGATGAAAATATCGAAGTAACGGTTGAGACAACTTCAGAAACGATATCTACAGCGGAACTAATGATGGACCCTAGTCCTGAAAACAGCATTCCAAAGAAGCTCATAGTTACTCCCTATAAGTTTAAACCAAAGATAGCTATTAATGGATAGTTATAATTGTCCAATAAATAGTTATCTATTCCTTACTAGATTTCTTCTTACCACCACCCTGCTTCTCAGCCTTAATCTTAGCCAATAACGCCTCAGCACTATTGTCACCGCTGACCAGTTCAGGATTTTGCTCGCGCCACTCAGCGGTCAAATTGCCCGTAAAGGCCTGATGCAAAATAGACTGGGTTAAATGATCGACTCGGGCTTTGGCAGTGGCTACGCTTTTTTCTATTTGGTCGGCAAAAGAGAATAATACTTCAGTTTTATTAACGATTTTTTCTTGAGTTGAAATATCAGGATAATTTATGGAAATATTCTTAATGTGATTTGAACCTACATTCCCTTGATTGACACCTCCAGTTTCACCTTCGAAAAAATCATTTCGAAATCCGTTAGATCTTAATATTAATAAAAGATATTTATGTATTATCTTTTCCTCATTTACAATGAAGCGACCTACACGCTGATTAATTAAGAATTTTTCACTTTCTGTAACTAAACAACTAAATCCATAGTCTCTTTTGAACCTAGTTCCTGTCATACTAATTAGTATGTCATTCTTATTAGCACAAAACTTACTATGATCCTTACCTATATTTTCATCTAGAAATGCTGGAGAGTTTTCAATAGCTAATCTATTTTCCCTTATGTTTCCTAATTTAATGACTTGGAATTTTCCTTGTTTCAAAAACCATCCGCTCTTAAATGCAAACCCATTTTGAAAATCGCATAGTTCACTAACTATAGAACTATTCACATTTTGATTATTACAAAGTGCACCACTAACCGCATCGTTCAAAACAGACTGTCGAAACTTCTCAATCAACTTAGGTATGGCATCGAGTCGGGCTTTGATTTGAGAGACGGTTGTTAGGTGCTTATCTAAACGTTTAACTATTTCTTGTTGTTCATTCAGAGAGCACAGAGTAAAACTAAGGTTTTTTAAGTTATCTAAACGTATACCCTTAACAGTAGTACCTGTACCTAATGAAATAATAAGATTGTCTTTTGAACGATACCAATAGACAAAATATGAGTTAATTACATGTTCTGGTAAAAAAATAGCTTTTAAATCTTGATTAATTGCAGTATCAAAATTTACTACTACAACTTTACCAAGGCTCATTCTAGTAGCTATAATTGGCACGCCCTCAGGAATTAAGTTAGTTGCACTGTTTTCTATGGCTTCTTGCGTAATATGATCTTGAGTATCTTTAGGTGTATAACCTTTCATGTCTTTCACTGACATCCAAGGGATTTCACCCTCAAAATAACTTGGATTAGACTTACTAGGAGTGCCTCCGCCCACGATTTTAGTGTAAATACTTGAGAGTTTGGTTTCAATCCACTCCTCAGGCAATGCTAATTCACTCATTGATGCACCTCACTATCCAAACCTAACACGTCAAGTAGCAACTTCTTCTGAGCACTGGCTTCATCATCCTCACCCAATGCCTGCATAAGCTCATCCAATTGACGCAGCGCTTCGGTCAGCTCAGTCATCGCTTCACCCGCCAATACATGCGGCTCGGGTAAGTCTTCGGCTGAGATATTGTCGCTATCGCGTATCCAGCTAATATCTAAGCTATCGCCCTTCTCTGTCGCTATCCAGTCACGACTAAACACCCGCCAGCGGCTGTTTTCCATATCTTGCTCAGCCGTCTCATTCTTATCTCCATCATCTTCAGGAGCAAATGACCAGTCGCCCTCTATGCGCGGACTGGTACCGTTCGCATCCTCACCGTATAGCGCTTCAAATGGTTGTAGGTGCTGCTGACTAAACGGCGTACGTTTGCCGAAGCTTGGCATATTGGTACGCAAGTCATAGACCCAGACATTCTCAGTACAGTTTTGATCTTGGTCAGGGTTAGACGCCGTACCTTTGGTAAAGAATAAAACGTTGGTTTTTACTCCGGCGGCATAGAAAATACCTGTAGGCAAACGTAAGATGGTGTGCAAATTACACTTATCCATTAGATCGCGGCGAATTTCGGTACCGATACCCGCTTCAAACAGTACGTTATCAGGCAAGACCACTGCCGCTCGCCCGCCTGGCTTTAGATTGCGATAGATATGTTGTAAGAAAGCCAGCTGCTTATTACTGGTTTTGTAGGTTAGATCGTCACGAGTGATACTAGCATCACCGCCTTTCGAAGTACCAAATGGTGGGTTGGCTAGGATGACATCGGCACGAGGCAGGCTAGCACCCGCTTCACCAAGAGCATTACCTTGATGAATAACGCCTTCATTATCGCCTTCCATGCCATGTAGCATACAATTCATTAGAGCAAGACGGCGCGTATTGGGCACTAGCTCAACACCGACAAAGGCTTTGGTCTTTTGAAATTTTGCCTGCTCTGGACTCAGATCAAACAGATCATCAGTCTTAGATTTGATGTAAGTATCCGCTGCGATTAAGAAACCTGCGGTACCTGCTGCAGGGTCCTGAATAATCTCACCTGGCTGTGGCTTGGTACATCTAACGATACTATCAATCAACACACGCGGAGTGAAATACTGACCTGCGCCTGACTTGGTCTCAGTTGCGTTCTTTTCTAGCAGACCTTCGTATAAGTCACCCAAACCATCGTTTTGAATACTGAACCAATCTAGAGAGTCTAAGCTTTTTACGAGCTGCTCTAAGTGACGCGGCTCTCTTATACGGGTAAAGGCATCGTTATAGATAGTAGCAACTAACTGGTCGTCGCTTTTTGATAGATCGAGCAGCACTTGTTTATATTTATTTAGCAGATTGAGCCCAGATAACTCGTTGATATCTGTCCAACGGCATTCCTCAGGTAGCTTATGACTGACCAATACACCTTGCTCAGTATTTTCATATTCCATTTTAATGAATAGCAGCAATACTAGCTCGGTCACATAATCACTGTAATTGATGCCATCATCCCGCAGGACATCACATAGGTTCCAAAGTTTTTGGACAATATTACTGGTACTCATATAACTTCCTAATTCAATTAATTTCGTTGTTATCTTATATAATTTTTTCAATAAACAAATAAAAGACGCCAAGTATAGTGACTTTGAATCAGTCTTTCATCACTAAAGTACATCTACTGATTATTAAACGTCAAATAATGTCGCTGATGATCAGTCTAAGACCACTATGCTTGCCACAGCTCTTCATTTACTTGTTCTAGCACATCATCGAGGCGGTTTTGTAATACCTTATCAAACTGTTTGACTCCGCCGGTACTAGAAAAGCGCTCATTGACGAACTGTTTATCCACGATAGTTTCATACTGAAGCTGTTTGGCCAACCTCTCAAGCCATTTACGCTGTAACGGTGTCCATTGATGACTGGCATAGATACGTTGCATTGCCTGGTTCACTCGAGTGTCAAAGGGTATCAAAGGCTCTCCTAGAGCAGCACGTCTAATATGACCCACTAAACTAGAAGCAATGTCTTGATTTGTTTTATTACGCCATGCGGACCGAAGTTTTGCTTCACTATAGCCAACGCTATCTAACGTAATCTTGACTTCTTTTAGCGTCTCACGGGTGAGTGTTTTGGGATTAGTGGCAATAACATTGAGTGCCACCGATGTATTTAGATTATTTTTGATATAAGCATCAAAGCTTTCTAGATAATCCTCAGGACGCTGATGCTCGCCAAAACCTTGCTCCCGACTTAGCAGCTCATCTTCACCCTCAAATATCACTGGCATTCGTTCTGAGCCAGCTAAGTATTTTACTTCTGTTAGCTGACTTATTAAGTTGCTATGTTTAGTTAAGAACACTTTTGCGTTTTCGACACCCCCTTCATGTAGCGATTGATGCAGCTTTTCAGGCGCCACTCCCCATAGCTCATTTAACTCATTAAGTTTGGCCTTTAGCTCTGGTTTACGCTCGGCCTTTTTATCGGCTTTGCGTAATACGCGCATAATTTTTTGTGACAGCTCATCTAGTACTTCTTGCTGGTGTTGATCGACCTGCTCCTTAGAGACAATAAACCCATCATGGCTAGAGTCGTCATCAGCAGACTTTAACTTATCCTGCGAGTCTGTATCTGAGTGTTGGTTATCCAATTCATAGCTTGAAACTTTCTCTGCTACTTCTGTCTTTGCTGAGCTTGGTGTACTACTCACTAACTCGTCAATGAGTTGATTGATGGTAATGTTTGGTTTTTTTACCAACGGTTTCATGGTGTTTACTTCTTGGATGGAGGCGAACAAATCGACTGGATCGTAGACTTTAAAAACCGTTTTACCAATGTCATCACAGCGTCTAGTAGCACGACCAATCATCTGCTCAAATAAAATGCGTGACTTCACCCGTCGCAAAAATACCAAATGACAAATACTTGGTACATCGATGCCTGTGGTTAGAAGATCTACTGTAATAGCGATACTAGGAAACTTCTCATTCTTATAACGACGAATTAATTGACCGACTTTATCGCTTGCACCTGTTATTTTTTTGACCGCATCTTCGTTATATCCATCTCCGTACATCTCTAAAAAAGCTTCATCTAATAAGCGCTTTACCATATCTGCATGCAGGTCTGTGGCACAGAATATTAGTGTTTTTTCATCGCCATTGGGATCTATCTCTTGAGCCAGTTGCTCACAAATCACTCTATTAAAACTTTCTGTAATGACAGTTCGGTTAAAATTAGTGACCTCAAAACTCACCTCATCTTCTAATTCGGTAGTATCTACTACTCCCGTTAAGGTATCGAGACGGCTAACTTGTTCTCCCTTGTCTATTTTTATCCCATTTTTGGTTAATAACGTCTCATAGCGGATGGGTGGCTCATAATCAATTAGCCAATCTGCGGCCACCGCTTCCCGATAAGAAAAGTTAAAAACAGGCTTACCAAAGATCTCACTCGTATGCTTAGCCGGTGTGGCAGTTAATCCAATTTTGACCGCATCAAAATAATCGAGCGCGCGTCTATAAGTTGATAAATACTGCGTATTATCACGTATAGCAAGCTCACCTTCTGTCATCTCTTGGTCTAAGGTGTAACCCCTATGTGCTTCATCAACGATGATGCAGTCATACTGGTCGACATTAGGTGGGGTCTCACTGTCAAATATACGTTTGACCATAGCTTGAACGGTAGCCACTTGTACTCGAGTTTCCGCCTCTACAGCCATATCACCTAGTTCAGCCACATTATAAATCTTCGATAAGGTCTGGTTTTGCTCTAGCGTCATCTCCTGCATGCTATCAAAAGCCTGCTCACCTAGAGCCGTTCTATCGACTAAAAATAAAATGCGCTTGAAGCGTTCAGCTTTTAGAAAACGGTAAATAAGTCCGATTATAGTACGAGTCTTACCTGTACCCGTCGCCATAGCTAAAAGGCAACGGTCGACGCCTGCCTCTAGTTTTTCTTCAACGGCTTTTATAGCATCTACCTGATAGCTCCGTAACCCTAAATAGGCGAAAGGTTCTTTTTTTAGCTTATCTTGGGCTAATAACACATCACGTTTTAGAAGGTCTAACAGTCCTTCGGGACTATAGAAGTTCTCTAATGCCCTAGCAGCGTTATTGTTTTTCCTAGCATCTCTAAACCAAATACCAGAGTACTCTGGCAGTTGCTTTATGAAAGGTCGGCCATTGCACGAGAATACGAAAGGGATGTCGTAATCAGTGTCATTACGCCAACTAAGGCTACTGTCTACAAGCTCCCAAGCAGGTTTTATCGTCGCTGTAAAATTAATGCCTTTTGCATACCTTTCTGCCTGCTGTATCTTGCTAGCTACATTAGTATTCTGACTTTTAGCTTCGATAATAGCGACTGGGGTTAAACCAATGAATAATACATAATCGGCTCTACCGTTTAACATAGTCCACTCAGCAATAGCCTTGTTTTTACCTACCTCAGGTATTTCGCCATTAGCTTGGGTCACTATTTCACTATCTGCTAACCAACCAGCTTGACGCAACTGCTCGTCAATTAATAGACGAGCGTCGTCCTCAGAAGGAATAAAATCTGCTAGCTTTACTCGGGCGGGTAGTTTATTGCCTTGTTCTATATTTTTGGCCAGTTCGGTTTGTAGTTTCTCAGTTTGTTCGACAAACTCTTTTCTTATTCTTGCCAGCTCTTCTTCTTGTTGTTTATTTTGCTCTGCTAGCGACCGCGCTTCTTGATCCATCATTTCAGCCAATTGCTGATACTCTATTTTTTCTTGTTCAATTAAGGCAGCTTCTTGTTCTTTTAATTTCGTTATTTTTTCGATATCTCCGCTTTGACTTGCCATGTTTCTAAGTTCAGACGACAGCTGCTGAACTTTCAAGCTAAGCTTTTGTAATTGTTGACTAGGGTCAGGAATCTCTTCAAATTTGGCAGCTTTAAATACTGAAGCTTTTTTACCATATGTTTTGTGATACCAGATACATAGCGACCTTCCCAACTTTAGAGCTCGCGATGCCTCAGCGTGGCTGGTTTTAAAGTTATGAACTGCCTTATTACCCTCTTCTCTAAGGCTATGAAACTCAGTGACAATATTATTATCGATTCTCATTTCATACTTTAGACGACCGATTAATTGGACTTGTTTCATTTCTCTATCGAAAGGAATGTTGTTTTTAGTAGCTAAGTCCTGAGCTAACGCCTCTCCCAACTGCCTCATCTTAATCAGCGTAGTATTAGGATCGCTTTTAAAAACACGTTCAGCATTGATTGCTAACTCTAAAAATATTGGATTATGCTCTTGCATAAAATTAAAATTAGAAGGGAACTTAATTTCAGTCATATCATAGCCTATACATGTTATGTCATTGTACTCTGCCTTAGATAGTAAACCTCAAATGTCAATCAGTCAAAGCTACAAGAGCAAAAATAGCCTGCTAGATAAAAAATAAACAATATTTATATTGTGGTTTTATTACCCTACGAAGGTCGGTTAGAATGGAGGTTTATTGTCAGTTAGATAAAGATTTATCACAGCGTTATATTAAAGGATTAATAAGTATGATTTCTAACCAAAATACAGTAATTGATAGTCATGATTATCAAGAAACTAGAAAGACCATTGACAGTATTTTGGTACTGGAAACAGACGCAAGACCCTTGTATAGATATAGAATAAGTTATTCTGAATTCCTCTCTCTGAAAGCTTACTTAAGCGAAAATTACTTATCTATTTATAATGTAGATAAAGCAACCAAGTTTAGTAATGGCTTAGACAAACTATTTGTGCTTTATGCTGCTGAATGGTGGCGTCGAGAATACAATGGCAACTGGGGCTGGGCAGATTTACTGGGCTCTATAGGCATTAAGCATGGCGATATAAACAATCAAGATTTAATGAGAATTACTGAAAGTGGGTTAGCGAAATGGGATCGTGATATTAGCCGGACAGCTTTAAATCATAGAAGTGCTATGGGTTCGTTTTTACGTGAAGGTGGCTTGCCAATTAATTACTTTAACGCCTCAGGGGGCTGGCTGGATCTACTATATGGTGCTATGAAAGCCAAAGCCTTGAACGGCGAGGCTCGTCTGTATTTTGATCACTATATTAACCGCTTACCCAAAACCTCTGGTCGTGAAGACATTATTGACACATTAGTGGCTCTTATAGATGATATTCACAACTTAGTTATTACCTATCAGCTTGATAATCAGTCAAATCCTATAGAACATTTAGACAAGACAACCGATGGCAACTGGATTGACTCATTTCCTTTCTCTTTAGAAGATGAGTCTGCTCGAGAGCTGCTAAAAAGCTTAGTTATTAATTCAGCCAATACCGTCAAAAACAAAGACCGTAAAACAATCCTAGAAGATGACTGGCTCAGCTCAATACAATTGAAGCGTACGCTAGATATCCGCCTTAGCACAGCATCAGTTACACTAAGTGCTAAAATAGCTGCTCCTAAGTTTTTGAGCCTAAATAATAATTCAGATAAAATTACTGATGAAGATATTGGTTTGCTATTTTACGACCAACAAAATGATAATGTTATTGGTAAATGGGAAGCAAGCTTTATTCCTACCCAAGATCGTATGATTCTTAGGTCTCCTCGTTATATCAGTATGGATAGAAAGCGATGGAATGCCTCTATTACGCTACAGATGAATGACTCATTAGGTAAGTTGATTAAAGGATTGACAGACAATCAAGGCAATCCTATCAACCCTTATCAAAATTCAAGCATGAACGAGGTCGATGCTGGAGTCCCTTTTTTAGCTAGTATTCAGAATGAAGTTGAAAATCATATTATAGCTGAATATGAGGGTAGCTATAATCAGTCAGTTAAAGCCGATCATGCTATCGTCTTTATTCCAGATAGTTGGCAGTATAATTTAGATTCAAACAGTGAGCTAAATATTATTGCTAAGATTTCTGAAAATGGAATGACAGGCTTAGTTTATAAACTTGCAGGCAAAGTCGCTGTTACTGATGGCAGCCAAAAATATGTTTTTAAAACAAGTAGCCAAGATGCAAATTATCAGTATGAAATAGTTGGTCGACAGCTGGTTGATTTTACTTATCCAAGTAAAGTTATAAAAGGTGATATTGCAGTGACAGCCATCAGCAAAGAAGACTGTCAAATAAGGAGTGTAGTTCCTAAACATCGAATCTGGATTGCCCCCGTCAAGGATGACAGAGGAAGTATCGGCCCATATAAAACCCTAGAGCAGTATCGCGCTACACCGCCAGGATGTTACCGACTACAAGTCAGAGATGAGAGTCAGAATATATTATTTAGCGCTAATATCGGTCTTGTTCCACACGATTTCCGTTATAGACTGCAACCTTTAAAGAATGATTCCAGTGATGCTGTTGGTAACATCATGATAACAAGCAGTGAGACAGCCAAACTAGAAGCATACCTCCCACATGACTTACGTTGTCAAACACTAACCTTAGCTAAAAACAAATTCAGCTTAGGTATCAATAGGGTCCCTAGTGAAAAGATCACATTAAGTTTGACGTTTATTGCCAGCTCTAAAGAACATGCTATCCCTCAAGCTACGACTCGTCCGCTCCGTTTTCAGTGTTACTTTCCTAGCAGCCAGACCGTTATCTATGATCAACATAAAGGCAAGTTAAGCAATACACTACACCTGAATATTGACGATGATTTGAATGGATATCGAATTAAAGTATTTAACTCTACAAGAGCTCGTGAAGCAAAAGTAGATTTCTACCTTAACTCACGCTCTCATGAAATTTTACGTACAACATACGGCGTTGATGCGAATAAATTTCTAGAACTCAAGCCTGTCGACTGGTTACCTACTATAAAGCGCTTACTTTCATTAAGCGACAAGGGTCTAGACGATGAAGTAACTGTAATTTTGAGGCATGATAGTTTTGAGCATTTTAAAATCACTTTTGGATACTACCATTACCAACTCTATGCTAAGCACAATGTTGAAAACAATAAAAACTGTCTTCAACTTTGTGGTAAAGACCTTTACTCAGCATCAATCCCTAAAGAATCAAATGAATTAGAGAGGCTATATACTCAATCAGATATACAGGCGTTTAACTTTTTAGAACCTGAAAAAGTCATTACACTACCTAAGACTAATTTAATTTCGTTTGATGAAGTTAAATATTTATGGTCAACTGAGTCTCTAGAAGCGTCCTCTGAAGGTACTTATTTAATCTATTCAGTAACCAAATCACTGCAAGAAAGCGATGAACAATCCTTAGATCAAAATATTGACAAGTTAATTCGCTCCACTGTCTATCACATTTCACATGCAGATAAAGACAATCAGCAAGTTTACCCAGCAGAGCTGTCTCTGAGCTTGAATACTATTTCTGATGAACACTCCGTTTTAGAAAACGATACCTTTAAGACCTTTGATCAGCCATGCAACTATGATTTATTCGAAGTACAAGGAGAGGATGTTGATGCTGTTGAGCCTTTAATTCCTCAGGATGTTTTTTCTCAGTTAGCGCCAGCTATTATAAAAGCTAATTCGACCCTAGCAGAAGCCAGTAAAATAAGTAAGGGTTATATTAGACTGAAAACCATGCGAAACATCTATCGGAAGATGGCTTTTGATCCTCACCATCCAGAATGGAGCTATCTGAAAACTATAACAACCAACTGTATTCATCTTCCTTTAGTGACTTTAGATAACTGGGTAGCAGCTCGCCAAGTTCCAGAGTTTATGTGCGCCGTTATTGTTTATGGCAGAACAACATCAGTACTCGGTGAGCCTATTGTCGAAAAAGTAAAGGGTGAGATTGGACTTATCTGGAGTCTGCTTAGTTATGCAGACTTTAGAAAAATATATGAGATAGCCAAGGAAGAATTTAAGTCACAGCTCATTCTTAGTCCAATAAACTTTAGTGAGAGCGAATTAGAAAGAGATATATCTAAAAAATGGCAGGAGTTAGGAGAAGAGCTCAAAGCACTTTCACATACATTCGAGACTTGGCTTAACTACGCTGATTCAGAATCAGGGCACACTAAAACTCAAGTATCTGGTGCAATGCAATACTTTTTTGGTGAGTTAATCAAGCAGAAACAATATCTTAACGCAGTATGGCCAAATAATCCTGAGTTAATTAATACCATTAATAATGTCGTACAGGATATAGCTAAAGACTGCTTATTAGATCTCAATATACCTCAAGGCTATATGCAGCCTGCCGCTTTATTACCACTTGCTATTGCATGGCTATCCTCACAACCTAGCCATATGAACTTATACTCGGATGATCAAGATAAAGATGGTAATGATTTAGATGTAATGAACAATTATTATGAAATTGATATGCGTCTTGAGAGATTAAAAAATCTCCGTAAACAGATGAACCGTCAAAAAATTGCTATCTATGAAATTACGAAGTTTGCACCTAGTTGGTATCAAAGTGCTTTTGAAATATCTTTTTCATGGTTCAGTCACTGCCATGAACATCATAAAAAATAAAACGCAACTCTTATTTATCGTATTAATTATATAGGGAACATATAGTGAGTAAGTTATCTTTAATTCCAGAAAAACAACAGTATTTTTATGCGCAATATCACAACATAAAACAAAATGCTGTCGAGTCGACATCAAGTATTTTGCGCTTTAGTAATCATAATTTACGTGAACATATTACCAACGAGTTATCACATGATAATGCTTCTGGTAATGGTAACCATGGTTTGATGGGTAATCCGGTATTCGAAGTACTATTCCCATGGGAAGCACAAGAAAAAACGATGTCAGAGTTTGGAGATAGTTTATTACATCCTAAAGTAGCCAATATGCTTGTAGACAGCATTCCAACACCTTACAAACATCAGGCTGAATCTTGGGAGAGACTAAACCAGAAAGACCATATTAACTCTTTGATTGTCACCAGTGGCACAGGCTCAGGTAAAACTGAATGTTTTATGGTACCAATTTTAGATGATCTAGTTAAACAACAAGAGATTGAGAAAGACGGACTGACCGGTGTTCGCGCTTTGTTCTTATATCCCTTAAACGCTCTTATCAACTCACAACGTGAACGCTTAAGCGAATGGGCAGATGCTTTGGGAGCTGACACCCCTAATAATAAGATACGATTTAGTCTATACAATGGTGACACACCAGAAAACCCTAAAAAGGGAGAAAGAAGAGATACCGCTGAAGTACTTTCAAGAAAACACTTGAGAGAAAACGAGACCATCCCAGATTCTGTGTAACTGCCATTTAGATTAAATGCTTACTGATACGGTCATCAAACATAATCATAAAACGATTCAGAGCAGACGTCCAGTTACGAATGGGCATCGACCACTTTTTAGACGCCTGCTGAGTTGCTAGGTAGACTACCTTAAACGCTGCCTGATCAGACGGGAACA